>DAMDNS010000187.1:0-5658 GCA_032083605.1 Ureibacillus sp. | reverse complement strand
CGAATGAATAATAATAACCAAATGAATTATTTAATTATTAAACGTTTAAACGAAATAAATGATATGTCAAAAAATATTGACTTAATTTTACCTACAATCGACGACATGAAGGATGATCTTAAAAATATTGCCTTGATTTCACCTACAATCGACGACATGAAAGATGATCTTAAAAATATTGCCTTGAAGTCATCTACAATAGATGATTTGAAGGATGAATTGAAAAATATTGAACATTCCATGCTCTTTAAAGTTCAAAATTTAGATAACTTGATAACTGATTCAGTACAAAAGCAACAAAAAAAGGAAGAAGAACATTTAGCACAACTTATTTCCAAATTTAATGAATTAAACGGAAAACTAGAAACATTAAAGCAAAATGAAACAACTAATGAAATGATGTTGGAATTATCGAGGGAATTATCTACAGGAAAATCGATACATTCGATAACTGTTGGAGGTGCAGTAATTTTATTAAGCGCTTTGGTTAACTATAATCAAGAAACTGGCCTAGCTAATTTTATAAGAAAAGATGGAAATTTAATTATTGTTGATGCGCATCAGATTTCTACAGTTACTTTTTCATCGACATAAAGCTCGAGAATTTAATTTTCTTAATAAATAAAACGTATCCACGAAAGAATACAAAAAGCTCTGAGTATTTTCCCTAATCTCAGAGCTCTCTTTATTATGAAACTATCTTCAACCCAACACTGGCGCATAAAATGATGAAGATAAATAGGATCCGTTTCCAGTTCCTAGATTCCCCGTAAAACATCATACCTACGATTGTGCCTCCGACAACCCCAATCCCAGTCCAGATTGCATAGGCTGTCCCCATGGAAATGGTGTGCATAGAGTAGTCGAGTAAAAATAAGCTGATACAAAAACCAAGCAACAACAAAGCTAGAGGCTTCCAATTTTTGCTCACACTGTATTGATTCATCATTGCTACACCAAAAGTTTCGAATAGCCCCGCTACAATTAAAGCAATCCATGCCATTATACTGCCTCCCCTTTATGCTCTTGGTCATCTGTTACAATTTTTAAACCAATAACCCCTATAAGCAATAAAACAATTAATAAAATTTTTATCACATTAAATGGCTCTCCAAAAAATAAGATTTCAGAAAGTACTGCTCCTGCTGTCCCCAGCCCAACAAATACAGCATAAACCGTCCCTGTTGGTAGTTCTGCAGTTGCCTTGATCAATAAGTAATTACAAATTGCGATTGCTAGTATCGTTCCTCCCCATTCCCAGGCCTCATTTGCATGGGCCAAGCCAATTACCCAAAAGACTTCTAATACGGAAGCGAGCAATACCTTTAACCATGATTTCACCTTAACACCCTCCTTATTTTCAGGTGACGCTTAACAAAAAAAACCTGAGAGATATTTAATAATATCTCCCAGGCTTTTGTCCGTCCGTGTCACGCTATGCGTAGTTTTCTCTCGGACCAGACTATCGTAAAAACGATACGGAACCCTAGAAAACGTTTCTCTTAATCTAATTGTTTTGTATTATGTCACAAATTCCATGCTATTTCAAGGGGCGCACCTCTTTTGATTTATTATCATTTGTTTCCAAACAAATCTATTTTTAGATATGATGAAGGAAAGGTTACCGCACAAGGAGGGACGAGATGGATAAAGATCATCAAAGCGAATTTGAACCAATATCTGAAGAGGAATTAATCGAACTAGTCCTTGAGGAGCAAAGAAAAGCTCTTGAAATAGAACGGGAAAAAAGATTATCCGGCGTAAAGAAAGTCAAAAAACGATCAAAGCCAGTTCGCCTTTTGGCTTGGGTTATGGCAGCCATGCTCGCAATCAGCACATTTGCTGTCATTTTTGAAATCTTCTCTATTCCAGCGATAGAGTTTTTAAAGGTATCTGCAAGACTTTCTGGCCAGGAGGATATTCAAACCTATAAACAGGCGGTTGTTGAAATTCAAACCAATGATGGAAAAGGGACCGGATTTGCCGTCACTGAGGATGGCTATATTGTAACGAATGATCATGTCATAGAAGACGCCCTTACCATCACCGTTATCTTTCCAGATGAAACCCTCTATAAAGGAGAGGTAATCGAGACCTATCCCGATATTGATTTAGCTATTCTGAAAGTGGAAGGAAAGGATCTCCCCTATTTAACGCTAGCTGATTCATATACGCCAACTCAAAATGACCCTATTTATTTTATCGGAAACCCTTTATACTTCACGGGAATTGCCAATGAAGGTCACGTCATTGATTATAAGCAGCTTTCAGATTGGGATGAAAAAGTGTTAATGCTGGATGCACCGGTCTATCGAGGAAATAGTGGCAGCCCTGTTATTAATGGGGACGGGCAAGTGATTGGAATTATATTCGCCACGATTAAAGATCAATCACATGGACGTGTTGGATTGTTTGTTCCGATTGATTTATTACATGGACAAGTTCAATTTTAATATAACAAAACCATATAAGCACTTTTCAATCAACGTACATTGAAGCTGATAATATAACTCCGTATGTCAATTTTTTTGTCAACCTCGGTTTACATTTACGATATATCAATAAAATAAAAGTACTTGCTGGAATCAATCCAACAAGTACTATTTCATTACCTATTTTGCTATACTCTCTAACACATCATCAATGATTTGATCATTTGCAATGGCACCAGTGTATAACCAGCTTGTTTCTGGACCAAATTCATATACATTTCCTTCTTGTACTGCCGGAATGCTTTTCCATAAAGCATCACTTAATGTTGCACTTTCACTACCATCACTGTTTACCAAGAATAGATAGTCTGCATCCAATTCAACTAATTTTTCAAGAGAAACCGCATTCCAGTTGTTTTCACCGCTAGCTGAAATTTCTTCTACCACTGCTGGCACTTCAAATCCTAAATCATTATAAAGCACATCTCCACTAGACAACTCTTGGTTTACTACGAAGAAACTACCTCCCACTAACCAAATTGCAGCGGCAGATTTTTTGCCTGCTGTTTCTTCGATTTGCGTTTTTGCTTCCTCAGCTTTCGTTTCATAATTAGTAATTACTTGATTTGCTTTGTCTTCCATTCCAAAGATGCTACCAACTGTACGAAGCTCTTCTCTCCAGTCATTGTTTAATTCTGCCCCAATGACATATGTTGGCGCAATGGCACTATATTGGCCGTACTTTCCGCCTTCTACCATGCTTGGAGAGTCCATAATGATTAAATCCGGCTCAAAGCTTTGTACTTCTTCAAAAGGAAGGTCGTAGTTGATTAAGTCCACATCTTTTAGAGAATCCTGTAAGTAGGCTTGAATGCTTGCCCCTTCATTTAGTGACCATTGAGCAACAGGTGTAATGCCAAGTGCTACTAATGGATCCTCTAAATAAGATGCAATAACACGTTTTGGGTCTTTTGGTACTTCGACTTTATTTCCTAATGCGTCTGTAAGTGTGCGTGTTTCTGATCCTGCTTTTTCCGTTACTTCAGCTGTATTTGAATCATCTGTTTTAGGTGTTTCTTCTGCTTTATCTCCACATGCAGCTAAGACTAATGCTAATGCTCCAACAGATACTATTTTTAAAGGCTTCATTGATTTAAAGAAAATGCCCATTTTAATCCTCCTGATTATGTGTTAAAATTTAGTTTGGTTTAATTCATTGATAATGATTATCATTTATAATTAAAAGCTAAATAAACAATATAGTCAACAATAATTTTTTTAAGTAAAGAAAGTAGGCTTTGAAGTATGAGTCAGCCACAAAAGATCTCTCAACATTTACATAACTCCTTTAAAGGAAAACCATATATTTCATTGATACTTGGATGCGTGGGAATCTTTTTGCTTATATGCTTAGGCATTATTTCAATCTTATATGGAGCTTCCTCCATTGAGATTGCAACGATTTCTCAAAGTATATTTCATTTTGACGAAGCCAATAGCCAGCATGTCATTATTAGAGAATTACGGATTCCACGTGCGATTGCAGCCATTGCTGTAGGGGCAGCATTAGCAGTTTCCGGTGCGATTATGCAAGGAATGACGAAAAATCCACTTGCTTCTCCTTCTATTATGGGGGTAACTGCTGGTTCGTCGTTTGTTCTTTCACTGGCAATGGCCATATTACCTTCCATCCCCTATCAATCACTTATGCTCTTCTCGTTTATAGGTGCAGGTGTAGGTGCATTCTTGGTATTTGGTATGGTCGCTTTGGCAAAAGGCGGTATTACGCCTATCCGCTTAGTATTAGCTGGTTCCGCCATCACATCATTATTAACTTCGCTTTCAACGATTATTAGTATTCGCTTTGATATCGCAAAAGATATCAGCTTTTTCTATGCTGGAGGAGTTTCCAGTATTCAAATGCACCACCTAACCTATGCCATACCTGCCATTGGTGTAGGCTTAGTAATTGCACTAATACTGTCACGCTCCATTACTGTGTTGAGTTTGGGAGAAGATATAGCAAAAGGTTTAGGTCAAAATACGGTTCGCATACAATTATTTGGCACAATTACGGTGTTAATTTTAACAGGTGCAGCCGTATCGATTGCTGGAATGATTGGCTTTGTCGGTTTAGTTATTCCGCACATCACTCGTTTTTTTGTCGGCTTGGATTACCGCTTTATCATTCCTTGTTCAGCCATTTTAGGTGGCCTATTGCTGCTTGGAGCCGATATCGTTGGGCGTATGGTGAATCCTCCGTTTGAAACACCTGTAGGAGCAATTACCGCTATAGTTGGTGTACCTTTCTTTCTATACTTGGCTAGAAAAGAAGGGAGAACATTAAATTGAATTCACAAATGATGAACAATCGTAAATTTATTAGTTATATCGTTTTATTTTTATTGCTAATCATAGTCCTTGTCTTAGTTAGCATTAATGCTGGATATATAGCGATTCCCTTTTCAGAGGTGTACGCAACATTAACTGGAAATGGCACCGCTGCAAACGACCTGACCATTCTTCAATTCCGTCTTCCAAGAATTGTGATCGCTTTATTGGTAGGTGCTGGAATTGCAGTATCCGGGGCGATTCTACAGGGTGTTACGAAAAACCCAATTGCTGACCCTGGAATTCTTGGAATCAACGCTGGTGCAGGATTTGCCGTCGTTTTGTACATGTTCTTTTTCCAAGGCTCTGCATTCTTTTCAGGGCCACTTTCCATATTTATAATGCCCATTACGGCATTAGTTGGAGCGTTTTTGGCTGCGATTTTCATCTACTTCTTTTCGATGAAAAATCGTTCCGTTTCCATTTCCCGCTTACTTTTAGTCGGGATTGGAATAAACGCTGCATTTAATGCTGGATTAATCATTTTTCAGATGAAAATGGAGCCTGCGGATTTTACAGCTGCTTTAGTTTGGATTTCCGGCAGTATTTGGGGGACGAACTGGACCTATGTGTTAGCTTTATGTCCTTGGATTTTCGTCTTCATTCCACTTGCAATTTATAAATCAAACTATTTGAATGTCCTAAATCTAAACGATTCCATCGCCATTGGACTAGGCATGAAAATCGAACGCGAGCGTCGTCTTCTGTTAAGCATTGCCGTAATTTTAGCCGGCACTTGTGTGGCAGTTGGAGGTGGCATTACCTTTTTGGGATTGATCATTCCACAAATTGTTCGCAGACTTGTTGGAGCAAATCACAAAAGACTGATCCCCTT
>DAMDNS010000186.1:0-5779 GCA_032083605.1 Ureibacillus sp. | reverse complement strand
AAATTGTATTGCAGAACCCGCATGGTTTTCGGCCTTTTTTCTTAATATTGGCTCGAGTCTAATTTGGGCTAGTATTGTATAGTGGCAAGGACTCGCTGCTTCATACTCATCTCGATATTGCCCACCTCCCCATGCATCCCGGACGGCTATTTGTTTGCCATGAAGTTCTGTTTGTCCATCAAAGGAGGTATACCAAGCCGTTCTTTCGTAAGTAGATCTAGGTGCCGCTTCCTTGATTACCTCTTCCTCGATTCCAATACTTCGAAAAATCTCAATAGTTCTTTGATTTAACCCAACAGCTTTAGGGTGGATGGATGTACCTGGGTGCCGTTCAAAAAGCAGATGATCGATTCCCAGCTTACTCAACAAAATAGAGGCAGTTAATCCAACCGGACCCCCTCCCACAATTACAACGGGTACATCAATAATTTCATTTTTCATTTAATCTACCTCTTTCACCTATTTTTGAAGTGCATTAAATATATTAAAGCGCTTACAAAATGAAAATAAACATAAAATATTAGTAGATTTTAGAATTATATATTTCTATTAAATTGCTTAAACAGTACATTGCTTTTTCATATTCTAGTTGGGTTTTTTGTATGGTGATGATTCGTGTGGTTGACATGGTTACGAGATTTTTCTTACATTGAGGTGCGGTAAAGTTTCACTTGGATTCTTTAGATAAACCATGGTTCGCGCTTTTCAGCAAAGGCTTGACACCCTTCAGGAAAATCAGTCGGATCGACGAAATCCCAGGGAATGGACGTACTTGCTTGAATTATATTCGTTGATTGCTTAACTGCTTGTAATGATGCCCTCGATTGCTTACTTATAAGATGGGCTAATCGAATGGTGTCACGCTCTAAATCTTGACTTGCCACAATTCTATTAAGTAATCCCAGGCTGTGAGACTTTTTATAATCATAGATTTCATTAGTAAATACGAGCTCCTTTGTCCGACTTGGACCGATGAGGGCAGAAATCCTTCTTATGAAAGATGGACCAAGCTTAATGCCCAATTTCCCTACCGGAATCCCCATTTTAACGAGAGGAGTCCCCATTCGAATGTCACAGGCTAGTGATAAAACAAAACCTGCTCCCAACGCTGGCCCGTCAATGGCTCCAATGACAGGTATCGGTAAATTTTCGAATGTTGCGATTGTCTTCTCCATTACTTTAAAAGCTTCATTTGCTTCATCCACATCCATGTTGCAGAATTCTTTTATATCTGATCCTGAAGTAAAATTCCCCGTAATGCCGCGTAAGATTACAACACGTGTCTTTGGATTCTTAGGGATCAACTCCCCAATACGACCTAATTCTTGCCACATGTTTTTTGTTAGAGCATTTCTGGCAACGGGACGATTGATTGTAATAATTGCAATTTTCGCAGCTTCTTGGAAGGTGATTTTCCCATCAGGTGCCCTTCTTATAACCACTCTCATCAGTTAACCTCCTCTCTATAAGTTGGATTCCATGCCCATCCATTTCCTAAAGGCGCTTTTATATAGCTAGAATGCATTGAACTTAACATCCTCGCCAATCAGTAAGGCAGGTTGTGTTAGCGATTGTATTTGATCGATTGTAGCGCCATTTGCAACCTCTACTAGCTCGAGGCCTTTTTCGGTTACATCAATAACTGCAAGATCTGTGATAATACGGTGGACAACGCTTTTACCTGTTAGTGGAAGTGAACATTCCTTTAGAATTTTGGGCTGACCTTTTTTCGTGGCATGCTCCATAATGACCAAAACCCGTTTGGCACCGTTTACAAGATCCATGGCACCGCCCATTCCTTTTACCATCTTACCTGGTATCATCCAATTGGCCAGGTCTCCGTTTTCCGATACTTCCATGCCACCAAGAATAGCTAGGTCGATATGTCCTCCCCTAATCATGGCAAACGATTCAGCGCTATCGAAAAAGGAAGCACCTTTTATGGTTGTTACCGTTTCCTTCCCCGCATTGATTAAGTCCGGATCTACCTCTTCTTCCTTTGGGTATGGACCTATGCCCAATAGGCCATTTTCAGAATGAAGGACTACCCGCTTGTCGCTCGAAATATAGTTGGAAATGAGAGTCGGCATTCCAATTCCAAGGTTTACATAACTATTATCTTTAATTTCTCTTTCGGCTCTTCTCGCAATTCGTTCCCGAGCCGAAATTTCATTGACAATCATTAGATACACCTCCCGACCATAAATGCGTCATTGACTTATTGTTAAAATTTCAATTCTCTTTTCTTGCTTTCCAGCGACCAAGCCTTGCACATAGATGCCTGGCGTATGGATTTGATCGGGTTCCAGTTCTCCTGCTTCCACAATCCCTTCAACTTCTGCAATCGTGACCTTCCCGGCTGTTGCCATCATGGCATTAAAATTACGAGCTGTTTTGTTAAAAATCAGATTTCCCATTGTATCAGCTTTTAAGGCGCGCACAATACTGAAATCAGCGACAAATGCTTCTTCAAGTAAATATTCCCTTCCATTGAAGCTTCGTGTTTCCTTTCCTTCTGCAACAAGGGTTCCAACTCCTGCAGGGGTGTAAAATGCTGGAATGCCCGCACCTCCTGCACGAATTTTTTCTGCTAATGTACCTTGCGGGATTAATTCCACTTCTAATTCACCCGAAAGGAGCTGGCGCTCAAATTCTTTATTTCCACCGACATAGGAGCCAATCATTTTTTTGATTTGTTTATTTTTTAGTAATAATCCTAGTCCCCAATCATCGATACCACAGTTGTTTGAAATAATTGTTAGATCTTTCACACCGGATTCTGCAAGGGCCAAGATGATGTTCTCAGGGATGCCTACTAGTCCAAATCCCCCAGCCATTATTGTCGCGCCATCATGAATTTGTTCAACTGCTTCCTTAAAGGATTGATAAACTGGTTTCAACTTACTATCGCTCCTTTCTTCGAATTTATATCTCTATGAGATTTTATTTTTCGGCCGATACTTTTTCACTAATAGAGACACGTGATGTCTGGACGCCTAAATCAATTTTTCCATCTAGACTCTTGATGGCACAAGTTACGATATCGCCATTTTTTAAATACATGCCATTTTGTGCCTGGCTATCATTAAGACGCGTGATTTTCTCATCCAACTTTGCAAATGGGTTCCAGATATTATCCAAATCGTCTGGAGTCAGTTTTAGCGCTACCCCTCCAGGTGTCCCTGTAAGCCATAGATCACCAGGGTAGAAGCTTAATAGATTCGATAATTCATTCAGTGTTTCTTCAGGCTTATAAAGTAATTGGTCAGTCACAGCAGATTGCCTTACTTCTCCGTTCACTGTTAGTGTTAGTTCAAGGCTGTGCAAATAGGAAGTTTCTTCCTCATCAATTAGATAAAGAATAGGTCCTACAGGGCAGAAAGTGCGATAGCTTTTTCCTTTAAACCACTGATTTTCAATAAACTGAACATCTCGTGCAGACACATCATTTGCAATAACAAATCCCGCAATATATTCATGCATATTTTCTGTTGTCACTTGGACTTCAGCGTTAATTTCCTTCTTGATTACAAGTCCTAGCTCGATTTCA
Source organism: Ureibacillus sp. (assembly GCA_032083605.1). Taxonomy (GTDB): domain Bacteria; phylum Bacillota; class Bacilli; order Bacillales_A; family Planococcaceae; genus Ureibacillus. The sequence goes on along the minus strand of DAMDNS010000186.1, from coordinate 2,229 downwards.
TAGTCCAGTAGTTTTACATGTGGAGGACTTACTATTTCATCGTTCGGACCGGAAATTGAACTTGGCGCTTTCGTGAAAATTAAATTATAAGGTGCTCTTTGAGCCTCAAGACCAGCTTCCGCGCGATGAGCGCTATAATTAGCACCTTGGCAAATAACCTGTGCTGGCGCTGTTACGGGGCTAAGCAGTTTTAAGTCCGTGTAGGCAAGACCGTTATTCTCTTCCTCAAATGCCTTTTTCGCCTCAGGAACTCCCTCTTCTAAAAAAGCTGCCAATGATCTGTAGTTACCATCTATCGGGTAAACAACATCTCCCTTTAAGACACCCCATTTTTGTGATTTACCTTCTTCAAAGCGTACAATACTGATTCCCATAAATGATTCCTCCTCGTATATTTTATAAAACACTTCTATGGTAAGAGAGCCGAATATAATGTTATTTTTACTCTTTGTTTAGTCATGGTGGAACGTTTAATTAATAATATTATATTCTTTATAACTATTAATAATATTATATTATTTTAAAACTTGCGTCAATACAGTAATTTAAATTTTCTCACAATTTAAAAAGGAGTTCCTTTGAGAACCCCTTTAATAACCTATTTATTTTGCCTATTAAGATCGTTCGCAAATACCTTAAAATTTTCAACAACTGTATCTAGAAAGGCAATGGTTGGTTCATCGACAAGCTGACCCTTTTCATTTATTTTGTTTTGTACAAAACCGATCAACACTTCGTTACCAGGCAAGACCTTTGCAGAAACCCCTGGTGCAGCTAAAATTTGTCGGAGGTGGATTTGACAGCGCACTGTTCCCAGCATTCCGGTTGTAGCTCCGACAATCATGACAGGTTTGCCAATCATCACCTTCTGCCCTCTTGAGAGCCAGTCAATTGCATTTTTTAAAATGCCTGGAACGGAATGATTGTATTCTGGCGTGACGATTAAAACAGCATCTGCATTTGCAATCGAGTTTTTGAATTCTTTCACTACTGTTGGTGGATCTTCTTCTATGTCTTCGTCAAAATAGGGGAGTTCTTTTATGTTGGCATATTGAATTTCCACCCTGTCTTTATAGCGCTCCTTCATATATTCTGCCACTTGACGATTGTATGAGTTTTGACGAATACTACCTACGAGTCCAACAATTTTCATTCTCTCTTCCTCCCTTTTCCTATTTAATGAATTGAATCTCATTAGCAAATTCCTTTAGTATTCCAGCTAAGGCTTCAGGTTGCTCCAACATGATGTAGCGAGCAGCGTTCTCGACAGCCTTTACTTTTGCTTGTTTATTTACTTCCATTAATTTTTGTGGGGCATCTTGTGGAAGCATACGATCTTCTTCACCGTATACTGCCAAAACAGGAATGGTAAGTCTTGAAACGCTTTCTTTACCCATTTCATACTCGTTGCATGCTTTAAAATCCGAATAGGTTTGTTTGCTTGAGACTAGTTTTATTTCCTCTTTTTCTTCCTTAACTAGGTTAGTTGAAGTGCCTTTCGAATAGGAGCTATAAAACAATCCATCTGGAAAGATTCCATTATTTAATTTGTCTAATACTTTGGAGTGAACAGGGAGTTCATAATGGCTTGCTACCAATACAAGTCCCTTTACTTTCGGGTTATCTAAAGCTGTTTGTAAGGCGACCAGTCCGCCCAATGAATGCCCGACAAGAATCACATCCTCGGAAATTTGTTCCTTGCAGTATCTGGCCAACTCTTGAACGGAAGACGCGCTTTCGTTCATCTGATCACCACGCCCTGGTAAATCTATGATTCTTATTGATTCATCCTCAAACTCTTTTTGCAACAATCTCCATTTACTTTTCGTTCCACCTGCACCGTGAATAAAGAAAAAAGAGCATCTATCCATGCTTTTACCCCCTTTATAATTATCTGAATTTTTATATAATAATATTATATTATTAAACTACCGTTGTCAAAACCAAAATTCGAACATGAAAAGTAAGGGGGAGGAAAGGAGAATATTCCTCATTTATCGGTGGCTATGAATACTTAAATTTTATACTTAGTAAAATTAAGCGGAGGTTTTCCGGTTATTTGCAGAATGGACCTCATATTAGGGGTAAATAAGGGGAGAATTTCCGACTATGCATTGAAAAATCCTTCATTTTCTCATTTTTCGGGTCGTTAGGCGGAATATCTCCGCCTATTCATGCTATTTTTTATGTTATTTTCTAATTAAGCGGAATTTTTCCGTTTATTTTTCG
>DAMDNS010000185.1:0-5789 GCA_032083605.1 Ureibacillus sp. | reverse complement strand
ACCCTGCTTTAGCGCCCATTTCAATGGCCATATTAGCTATGGTTAAACGGCTATCTAAACTTAAGGCTTCAATCGCCTCACCAGTAAATTCAACTGCTTTGTATGTTGCGCCGTCAATTCCTAGTTGACCGACAATAAACAAAATAAGATCTTTTGCAGATACTCCAGGTTGTAAAGTTCCATTCAGTTGGATCTTTATCGTAGTTGGGACTTTAATCCAAGTTTTTCCTGTTAATAGTACAGCTGCTAAGTCTGTTGACCCAACTCCAGTAGCAAATGCCCCTAATGCACCATACGTACATGTATGGGAATCAGCACCAAGAATCAATTGCCCGGGTTTGACATGTCCGTTTTCTACCATTAGTTGATGGCAGATTCCACTACCAACATCGTACAATTTAATTCTTTGTTCTCTAGCAAAATCTCTCATAAGTGAATGCAAATTTGCAATCCGTTCATTTGGAGCGGGTGCTGCATGATCGATTACAAATATAACTTTAGATGAGTCCCAAACTTGGGAACCGCCCATTTCTTCAAAACTCTTAATAGTTAAAGGGGCGGTGGTGTCAGATGCCATAACAGCATCAACATCTACAATAGCGATTTCATTTTGATAGGTTACTTTTCCTGCGTGAGAAGAAACAATCTTTTCAACCAATGTTTGGCCCATTGTGAAACCTCCTTGAAGGATTATCATGAAAAACTGTTGGTAAATAAATAGTCATTTTCCATCTTTTAATCCGTATGATGAATTTCAAATTCATTCTACGGGACGATATAGTTAGATGTCAATAATTAATTTGAAAATTAAAAATAATAAAAAAATTAAATAAAACCCTTCCTATAAGTGATGAAAGAGGGGAAAAGGTTGTTTTAAAAATTTTCTGAATTTTTAATTGACAAGACTTTTGGATTCATTTACCATAAAGTCAAATCACCAGCCGGATTTATAATCCGTAAGATGAGATGGATTTTTGTTTATTATTTTAAACAATTCACTATGTGATCTCATTTTCGAAATGTAACTTAAGGATTCAAATGATATGGATTAAGAAGGAGAGAGATAATTATGAGTGAAACGGTCCGTTCAGTGGAAAGAGCGATTGACATACTAACTAGTTTTACAATAGAACAACCAATATTAACAGTTCCCGAGATAAGTCAAAAAACAGGATTGACAAAATCAACTGTATTTCGCTTATTGGCATCTTTGGAATCAAAAGGGTTGGTTGAAAAAATTCAGTCCACACATGAATATAAACTAGGCATTCGATTACTGGCTCTAGGAAATATTGTACACAGTTCATTAGAAATGATTGATGTTGCAAAGCCAATCATGAAAGTACTTTCAGAGAAAACACAAGAAACAGTAAATATAAATGTCGTTCAAGGATTAAAGAGAGTTTGTATTGACCGGATTGATGGCAATCAAGCTTTGAGGAAGGTATCAGAAGTTGGAAAGTTATTACCTTTACATATAGGAGCTTCTGGAAAATTGTTATTGGCATATTTTGACCCTGAAATGATTACGAAAGTGTTAAAAGACCTAAGGGAATCCATGTCAGAGATTGCTCTAAATAAAATAAAACTTGAATTGTTTGATATTAGAGAAAAAGGGTATGCAACAAGTTTTAATGAACGTTTAGAGGGAACCGCTTCAATTTCAGCACCAATCAGAGACTATACAGGTAAGGTTATTGCTGGTTTAACGGTTTCTGGTCCATTAGTAAGATTTACAGAGGACAGAGTTGAGTTCTTTATAAAAGAACTCTTGGAGTCTAGTGAAACGATTTCTAAAAGTCTGGGCTTTACTGAAGAAATCATGAAGTCAGTTAATTAATATATTCTAAAATCAAATTTTTTGATTTTAATTAGTTGAATAGTTTTTATTAGAATAATTCTCAATTTTATCAAGGGGGCGATAATTTCTCTATTTAAGTGCAAGAAAATGAAAGCGTTATCGAAATGGATTACTAATTATTAATAGGGGAGGAATTAGTTTTGATTCAATTCACAGATGTATCTAAACGCTTTACGAGAGATGGGGAATCGTTTTTAGCCGCACAAAATATTAACCTGGATGTAAAAGAGGGGGAATTCATTACAGTTATAGGTCCCAGTGGATGTGGTAAATCTACTGTATTAAATATGTGTGCTGGGTTAATGAAGCCGAATGGAGGAAACATTCATTATCGCGGTGAACAAGTTGTAAAAATAAATACCCAAGTAGGTTATATGACACAAAAAGATAATCTATTGCCTTGGAGAACGGTTAAGGCCAATGTTGAAATCGGCTTGGAAATACAAGGAATAAGCGCAAAGGAAAGAGAAAAAGAGAGCGCCAAATATATTGAAATGGTGGGTTTAAAGGGCTTTGAAAACCATTACCCTCAAGAGCTTTCAGGGGGGATGAGAAAAAGAGTAAGTCTAGCAAAGATTCTTGCTTATAGCCCAGAGACTCTTTTAATGGATGAGCCCTTTGGAGCTCTTGATGCTCAGTTAAGATTAATTCTTCAGGATAAACTGCTGGAAATATGGAAGAACACGAAGAAAACGATCATATTTGTGACTCATGATTTGGAAGAAGCTATTACACTAGGAGATAGAGTTGCAGTTTTTAGCAAAAGACCCGGAACCATTAAATCCATTCATGAAGTAAATCTTCCAAGACCGCGAGATACGTTCAATGTCCGATATACAGATGAGTTTAAGGCAATACAAACAAAACTGTGGGACGCGTTAAAAGAAGAATTTATTGAGGAGGGGAATGTTGGGTGAGTATATCGGTTGCAAATTCTAAGGAATCAAACGTAAAGAATCAGGCTGCTATCTTTGATGAAGAAGTGAAAATTAGTCCTTTAAAGGAAAAATTAAAGCTTTCGGGTATGAGACTAGCTTTACTAGTAAGCATATTAGTAATCTGGGAACTGATTTCAGGTACATTGGTGGATAAGTTTTGGGTAAGTGAGCCAAGCGATATTTTCCAATCACTCTACACGTGGATGCAATCTGGTGAATTATTCTTCCACATTGGTATTACTGCTCAAGAAATGATTATTGGATTCTTGATTGGAGCAACAGGCGGAGCCCTTTTAGGTTTTATATTGGGACGGTCGGATTTTTTAGCAAAGCTTTTGGATCCATTCATTATGGCATTATATAGTTTACCCAAGGTGGCATTAGCTCCTCTATTTATTTTGTGGTTTGGCATTGGAATTGAAATGAAAATTGTTTTTGCAGCCGTGATTGTTTTCTACCTTGTATTCTTTAATACTTATGCAGGAGTTAAAAATGTTGATAGTGATCTTTTAGATAATATCCGTTTAATGGGGGCAACGGAACGTCAAATTTTACAAAAGGTTATAATTCCTTCTGCTCTAAACTGGGTATTTGTAGGATTTAAAATGTCAGTGCCTTATGCTTTGATCGGTGCAGTTATCGGAGAAATTACCGCATCAAATCGCGGTGTAGGATTCTTAATCAGTTATTCAGCTGGACAGTTTGATACGGCAGGGACCTTTGCAGCTGTATTCATCTTGATGGTTATGTCTGTCTTGCTAAATTTTGGACTAGGTGTTCTAGAAAAGCATTTTCTTCGTTGGAAACAGACAAATAACTAATTATAAATAGGGGGGATTTCAAATGAAAGCTAGTAATTTTGGGTTTTGTCTATTGGTAGGATTAATGTTGATGTTAGTAAGTGCCTGTGGGGGAGGGGAACCAACAGCATCGGAAAATACCATAAAAACTTCTGGTGAAGCAAGCGGCAATCAGAAAATTACGATTGCGCAAACGACCCACGGTTTTCTTTTCGCGCCTTTATATATTGCACAAGAAAAAGGGTTCTTTGACGAGGAAGGACTTGATGTAGAGCTTATTACGACTGGTGGAGGATCCAAAGTAATGGCAGCCGTTATTGGTGGCAGTGTTGAAATAGGTGGAACTACACTAGGTAATGTTATGGATGCAGCTGAAAAAGGTCAAGATATCCAGGTCTTTGCAACGATGATGAATCAATATGCTTCAAACGTAGTAATACGAAAAGAAATCGCTGAAGAAAGAGGACTTACGGAAAACTCTACCATTTCTGAAAAGATACAAGCTTTAAAAGGATTGAAAATAGCAATTACATCTCCTGGGAGCTCAAGCGACAAGTTGGTTCGATATCTCCTTGAAATGGAAAATATTCAACCCGATAAGGAAGTTGAACTAGTTCCTCTTGGTAAAAGTGAAGCCGTTATACCTGCATTTAAAAACAAACAAATCGATGCATTTGCCTTCTCATCTCCAACTTCAGACATGGGGGTAATGAACGACGGATTTATGCTAATCAACTTATCTAAAGGTGAAGTAGAGGAGTTAAATGGTTTCCTTTATACGGGGTTGGTAGCCAAAAAGGAACAACTAGAGTCTAACAAAGAATTGTATGAAAAAGTGACTCGTGCCGTTGCTAAAGCTGAGGAGTTTATTAAAACGGATAAAGAAGGAGCAAAAGAAGCCTTAAAAGCTTCCTTTACGGATATAGACGAAGAAGTGTATAACGTAGCTTTTGAAAATAACTACCCAGCGTTTGCCACAAGCCCAGTTGTGACTAAGGAAGGATACGAGATGAACGTGATCTTTGAAGGAATTGATGTACCGTTTGATTCTGTTGTAAATAATGAGTTTGCAGAAAAAGTTCAGTAAAGAAAAGAATAAAAATAAAAGATACTTGCGAAAATCTCCTGAAAGTTAGGTAACCCTAATAAATTCGGAAAAATTGTGAGTATTTTTTATTATCGCTCAATACAAAACTTGTTTGTCGAAGGGAATGCAAATAATGAATAATGCTAACTTTGGTCCTTTAACTGGAATAAGAGTTTTAGATTTATCAACAATGATTGCGGCTCCATTTGGAGCTACACTTCTTGGAGATTTTGGTGCTGATGTAATAAAGGTCGAACTACCAGGTAAAGGGGACTCATTAAGAGGGATGGGCCCTTTTCATGAAGATGAACCATTGAGGTGGCCGGGGCTTGGTAGGAATAAAAAATCTTTAACATTGGATTTACATCAAGAAGAGGGCAAGGAAATTTTACGGAAATTGGTTAGAGTTTCGGATGTAGTAATTGAAAATTTTAGAGTCGGAACATTAGAAAAATGGGGAATCGGATATGAAGAACTCAAGAAGGAAAATCCGAATCTGATAATGGCGCGGATAACTGGTTACGGTCAAACAGGTCCCAATTCCCACAAAGCAGGATTTGGAACACCAGCTACGGCCTATAGCGGTTTCACCTATTTGCATGGATACGAGGATAGACCACCGATAAGTCCCTCTTTTTCATTAACAGATTATGTAACTGGAATTTATGTTGCCTTTGCGACCGTTTCTGCCCTATATTACCGAGATACAAATGTGGATGGGAAAGGACAATTTATTGATATTGGTTTATATGAATCTATGTTTAGAATGTTTGAGTTTCTTGTTGCTGAATACGATAAGAACGGGACGATAAAAGAGCGTTCTCCAGGTTTAAGTGGACATTCCAGTCCTGCAGGAACGTTTCAAACGAAGGATGGACATTGGGTGTCATTGGTAACAAGTTCGGATCGTACTTTTGAAAGACTGGCCCATGCAATGAAAAGAGAAGATATGCTAGTCGACGAAAGATATCACATAAATGCTGAGCGTTTAAAACGTTTTGATGAAACAAATGGAATTGTAGCCGATTGGGTGAGAACACTAAATCGGGATGATCTCCTTCGACTTTTGGATGAATTTGGCGTCCCCGTTAGCCCGATATATA
>DAMDNS010000184.1:0-5792 GCA_032083605.1 Ureibacillus sp. | reverse complement strand
ATTGACTATTACGAGCATAAAATAACTGCTGTTTTTCTATATAAATGAGATTTGTTATAATAAGAATATGAATAACTTGGCTGATCCAAAGTTTGCGATTAGTCCTGGTTACACTTATGCAGATAAGAAAGTAATATACATTCTAATTCTTGCGGGAAAAGAGTGAGACGGGAGAAATACTATGAGATGTCCAGCTTGTCAATATAACGGAACACGTGTTGTGGATTCAAGACCTGTTGATGATAATAAAGAAATACGCCGCCGCAGGGAATGTGAGTCCTGTGGGGTTCGTTTTACTACATTTGAAAAAATTGAAGAAACGCCTTTAATCGTAGTTAAAAAAGATGGTTCGAGGGAAGAATTTAGTCGTGAAAAGGTTTTGCGCGGACTTATTCGAGCTTGTGAAAAACGCCCTGTATCTTTAGATACTTTAGAAGGAATTGCCATGTCTGTAGAAAAGGATTTAAGAAGAATCGGCAACTCCGAAGTGCGTTCAGATGATGTGGGAGAAAAGGTTATGAATTTGCTTGCAAAAGAAGATGAAGTGGCCTATGTACGATTTGCCTCCGTCTATCGTCAATTTAAAGATATCAATGTATTTATTGCAGAGATGAAAGAATTATTGCAGCGTCAATCAGATATGAAAAAATAAAGCTTTGGAGGGGAATTAAATGGTTCATTTGTATAAAGAAGTACAGCCAACGGATCATTTTGAAATAAGTCTCCCTCAATTTTTATCTACCAATGAACGTCAATTGTTGACATTGTTTTATCAACCCTTGACTGGCCCGGAACCGATAAGTCTTTACTTGACATTATGGGCGGAAGCAGAAGACCTACATAATCAATCGATGACCCATTATTATTTAATGAATGTATTAAACATGCCTATCGGGAAGATATTTGAAGCCCGAATTGCACTGGAAGCAATAGGTTTACTTCGAACTTGGCGAAAGGATGAAGAGGACAGTCGCAGGTTTATTTATGAATTGAGTAGGCCTCTTGATGCGCAAAGCTTTTTCCAGGACCCCTTACTATCGATGTTTTTATTTTCAAAAATTGGAGAACAAGCTTATCGAAAGCTGCGTCGACGTTTTACAAGAGCTGTTAATAAGGATTCTTTTAAAGAAGTTTCACGTTCATTTGTGGATGTGTACAAGCCAATCCATATGAATGTGCCAAAGGACTTTGTGGACCTGAATGAAGGAAAGAATCAGGATTATCCATTTTACTTTGAACAGTTTGACTTTAATTTGCTAATGTCAGGATTATCGGAAAATCTGATTCCATCAAGCAGTATTACAGCTGAAGTAAAAGAAGTCATCGCCAAGCTTGCATTTCTATATCATCTATCGCCTTTAGATATGCAAAAGGTTGTAATTCTGGCTTTAGATGATAATATCCAAATTTCAAATGACCGTTTGAAGAAGGCAGCTGCCGATTATTATAAGCTAACGGTCTCAAAGGATGCTCCAAAGCTTGAAAAAACCTTTGTTCAAAGTGGGAAGCCGCAGCAGGCCCCACAAAAAGGTTCCAAGGAGCAGGAGCTTCAAACTTACCTGGAGACAACGCCTCCACTTCAGGTGTTAAGAGATATCAATAATGGAAAAGAGCCGTTGCCATCTTCCGTTGAATTGGCAGAGGACTTAATGGTCAAGCATGGAATGCCTGTCGGTGTTGTAAATGTTCTTCTGGAATATGTAATGCTGACGACGGATATGAAGCTTCCACGTAAATATGTCGAGAGAATTGCTGATCATTGGACGCGAAAAAATCTGAAAACAGCAAAAGAGGCTATGGATTTAGCTCGAACAGAACGAGACCAGTACACAAAGTGGAAAAACGAAAATGACAGCAAACCGGTACAGGCTGCTAAAACATATAATAACAATGGCTATAAAAATCAAAATAGGCAAAGTAAAGAAGTAGTTCCAGAGTGGTTTTATAAACGCAATAAACAGGAAGAAACTAAGAAGCCGGCTACTGAAAAACAGATATCCAATGAGGAACGACGCAAAAAGATTCTGGAAGCATTGGGACAAACAGATGGAGAGGTGAATTAAAATCGAACCAATTAATAAAGCGCTTGAGAGAGTTATAAATATGCCGTCCTTTCAAGAACGATATGAAAAAATGAGACGTGAAATTTTAGAAAATGAAAAGGTTCAAAAATTCTTGAAAGAGAATGATCACATTGTAAATAAGGATATGGTGGAGCGTAGTTTGACTACCTTAAATGAATTTATCAGTCAAAATTCGTCTTGCTGTGGCTGTGACAATACCGACAATTGTACAAATTATTTAAATGGGTTTGTGCCAAAACTATCGATTATTCGTAATTCCATCGAAATTGAATATTATAAATGTGAACAAAAGCTAATCGAAGAAGAACGACGTGAATCGGCAAAAATGATTTCAAGCATGTATATGCCAAAGGATGTATTAAGAGCAAGAGTGAAGGATTTATTAAATAATGATTCCCAAATGGATGTGGCAGAACTAGCAACAAAGTTCATAGCAAAAGTAAGGGAATCAGGGAAACTACCTTCAAAAGGACTTTATATTTATGGGCCTTTTGGTGTAGGGAAATCCTTTGTCCTTGGTGCAATCGCCAATGAACTTGCCAGCTTGAAAATTCGTTCTGTTGTTGTTTTTGTTCCTGAATTTTTAAGTGAAATGAAGCAAGCCATCTCGGATAATACGCTTCAAAATAAGGTGGATTTTGTGAAAAAGGCGCCTGTTTTAATGCTGGACGATTTAGGTGCGGAAACATTGACGACTTGGACTCGGGATGAGATATTGGGAACAATCCTCCATTATCGTATGGCAGAAGAGCTGCCTACCTTTATCACTTCTAATTTTGACTATGATGGATTGGAAAACCATTTGGCGAATTCCCAAAAGGGTGGAGTCGAAGTAGTGAAGGCCGCTCGTATCATGGAACGAATCAAGGCGACAACCACACCGATTCAAATGGAAGGCAATAATCGAAGAATCTAATTCCAAAATTTTTCTAGTTGATTGTTGCAATTTTGAAGCTTCGAGCGTATACTACATTGTAATTAATGATATAAAATGCTTTGATAAGGACAACAAGTTTGCGTGACGACTTAGAAGAGAGGGAAGCCTTGGCTGGAAGCTTCCTAGTACGAACCAATCTTTACTACCTTGGAGCATTAGCGGGGATAATCCGCTAACGTCAATCGGTACGTTAACCGACCTAGAGCTTCGTCTGATACATGTATCGGAAGGAAGAAGGGTGGAACCACGAGCATACGCGTCGTCCCTTTCATAGGGATGGCGCTTTTTATTTTGCAGTCAAACAAAAAAGTAGTCTATACTTTCTTCACAACATAGTACAACCAAGCTTTATTGCTATACTTTATTGCGATAAGTAAAGTTTACTGATATGCATAAATAAATTGGTTACGTATGACAATGAACAAGTAAAACGAACTTCATGAAGCTTCCACCGCGATAAAACGAAAAGGAGAAATCAACATGTCAGAACTTATTAAATTAACTTTCCCGGATGGTGCTGTAAAGGAATTTGAGCGCGGTACTTCAACAGCTGATGTTGCCGGATCAATTAGTCCAGGCCTTAAAAAACAAGCTTTAGCAGGTAAATTAAACGGTGAGCTAATCGATTTAAAAACACCGATTGAAGAAGATGGTGCGATTGAAATTATTACACCAAAATCTGAAGAAGCATTAGAAATCTTACGTCACTCAACTGCGCATTTAACGGCACAAGCATTAAAACGTTTATACCCAGGAATCAAATTAGGTATTGGTCCGGTAATCGAAGGCGGTTTCTACTATGACGTAGATGCTCCTGAACCAATCTCTGCGGATGATTTCCCTAAAATCGAAAAAGAAATGAAAAAAATCATTTCTGAAAACATCGAAATTGAACGTAAAAATGTTTCTCGTGACGAAGCTCAAAAAATTTATGAAGAAGTTGGGGATGAATATAAATTAGAGCTTTTAGAAGCAATCCCGGCTGATGAGCAGGTTTCGATTTATTACCAAGGTGACTTTTTCGACCTTTGCCGTGGAATTCACGTACCTTCTACAGGTAAGCTAAAAGAATTTAAATTATTATCTTTAGCAGGTGCTTATTGGAGAGGGAACTCTGACAACAAGATGCTTCAACGTATTTACGGTACAGCCTTCTTCAACAAAGAAGATTTAAAACACCATCTTCAAATGCTGGAAGAGGCAAAAGAGCGTGACCACCGTAAAATCGGTAAAGAGCTAGACTTATTCACTACTTCACAAACTGTAGGTCAGGGGTTACCTCTATGGTTGCCGAACGGTGCAACGATCCGCCGTACAGTTGAACGCTACATTGTGGATAAAGAATTGCGTCTAGGCTACAAACACGTATACACTCCAGTACTTGGTTCAAAACGCTTATACGAAACATCTGGTCACTGGGAGCATTACCAAGAGGATATGTTCCCACCGATGGAAATGGATAACGAAACATTAGTGCTTCGCCCAATGAACTGCCCTCACCATATGATGGTTTATGCAAACAGCAAGCACTCATACCGTGAGCTGCCAATTCGTATTGCAGAGCTTGGAACAATGCACCGTTATGAATCGTCAGGCGGTTTATCAGGACTACAGCGTGTACGTGGGATGACTCTAAACGATGCACATATCTTTGTTCGCCCAGACCAAATCAAGGACGAATTCAAACGTACAGTTGAATTAGTCTTAGATGTTTATAAAGATTTCGACTTAACAGACTATAAATTCCGTCTATCTTACCGTGATCCGCAAGATACGGAGAAATACTTCGATGATGATGCAATGTGGGAAAAAGCACAAAGCATGCTAAAAGAAGCAATGGATGATCTTGGATTGGATTACTTTGAAGCAGAAGGCGAAGCTGCATTCTACGGGCCAAAATTAGATGTTCAAGTAAAAACGGCTATCGGTAAAGAAGAAACTTTATCAACTGTTCAACTTGACTTCTTATTGCCAGAACGCTTTGACTTATCTTATGTAGGTGAAGATGGTAAACCACATCGCCCAGTTGTAATTCACCGTGGTGTTGTGTCAACGATGGAACGTTTTGTAGCCTTCTTAATTGAAGAGTACAAAGGAGCATTCCCAACTTGGTTAGCGCCGGTTCAAGTGGAAATCATCCCTGTTTCAAACGAAGTACACTTCGACTATGCAAAACAAGTAGAAGAAAAACTTGTCGCAGCAGGAATTCGTGTAGAAATGGATTATCGCGAAGAAAAGCTTGGCTACAAAATTCGTGAAGCCCAAATGAAGAAAATCCCTTATATGCTTGTGTTAGGAGATAAAGAAATGGAAGCTGGAGACGTGAACATTCGTCGTTACGGCTCAAAAGATTCAGAAACGATTTCTTTAGAAAACTTCGTGGAAATGATTACAGCTGAAGTAAATAAATAAAAATTCAAAAACTTGGATGAAGAGGTAAATTCCTTCATCCAAGTTTTTTATATTAATAAGCGGATTGATAAAAATAGCTCCAGCCTTCTTGAATGCCTGATGCGAATGAGTCCTTGGCAAAATAGACATTCGGAAGATAGCGATAGCGTTTGATTTCATTTTGGCAGTTGCCCACAATCACTGCAGGCAAGCCTAAACGAAGCATGTCCACATCGTTCCCGGAATCACCGGCGACTAAAATTCGGAATTGTTCAGGTGCATATCTCTGGAGAGCGTATTTTAAGGCTTCTCCTTTATTTGTAAAAGAGGGCAATATATCCACATCTTTGTTGGAGCTATACATTAAATAGAAGGCTAAA
>DAMDNS010000183.1:0-5807 GCA_032083605.1 Ureibacillus sp. | reverse complement strand
TATTCCACGATAGGCCATTGTGAATGAATTTCGCACTGCCTGTCTAAAGCTGGATTTATTTTTCAGCTGTTTTTCTAAAGCTGGCATTATTGATTGTTTATTCATTTGATAATCCTCCTTTTATATGATGGAACTATGCCCGATTCTCTGCTTGGCCTTCACCTGTAATTGTTAAAAAGACTTCATCTAGAGATGGCTTCTGTACACTCAACTCAGCCAACTCAATTCCTTGTTCACGAAGGGCTACTAACAAGTCGGTCACTCGATCAGCAGATGCCATTGGTGCGGTAATCATCCCGCCTTCCGGAGATACAGCAGATTGTACGTTTAACACTCGTTCTACTATCATTCGAGCATTCAGGGTATCCTGCGTATTTTGAATGCTTAAATGTAAGGAAGAAGTACCGATTGATTCTTTTAGTTCATTTACCGTACCTTCTGCTACTACACGTCCCTTATCGATTACGGCAATTCGGTCAGCCAGCTCGTCTGCTTCTTGTAAATACTGAGTAGTTAACAATACGGTCGACCCTGATTTAACTAACCTGCGAATTGTCTCCCACATTTGATTTCGTGTACGAGGATCTAGCCCAGTCGTAGGTTCATCCAAGAATATAAGTGGTGGTTGGGCTATAAGGCTGGCAGCTAGATCCAGTCGTCTACGCATTCCTCCGGAGAAATTCTTTAATGGCCGTTTCGCAGCCTCCATCAACCCAAATTCCTCAAGCAATTCATTTGCTTTACGTTTGGCCTCTTGACGACTAAGCCCCAGTAACCGGGAGAATATGATTAAATTCTCAGTAGCACTAAGAGATTCATCCACTGAAGCATATTGGCCAGTAACCCCTATTAGCTGACGAACAATTTGTGATTCCTTGACCACATCATGTCCGAAAATCCTTGCTGATCCCGCATCAGCCTTGAGCAATGTTGCCAGCATTCTAATTGTTGTCGTTTTACCAGCTCCGTTTGGCCCGAGTACACCGTAAATGGAACCCGTTGGCACATTTAAATCGACCCCATCCACCGCGCGATGATCGCCAAAAGTCTTAATAAGTCCTTGTGCTTCTACTGCGAACTTTGCATTTTCCAGACTCTTTCTATAGTTATTTATCATAATGATCCTCCTTGTAATAAAACGAATTTGTATTTTGAAGTTTATTCACGCTAATTTCGATTACAAATTGGATTATAGATGGCTTTTATGAACTGAATATGAACGACGGAAAAAGAATCTATGGAGGAGAAACCATATCTGTATAGAAATAAACTGTAGGAAAGGAGAAATCTAAGCATGTTAAAACAGATTCATCAAATGCATGATTCATTCACTCGTAAAATTGCTGGTACATTTGGACTTTCACAGGATTTAAATCATCGTCATCGCTATCACTTAAATCCTTCACCCAAACATAAAATACACAGCGGGAAACAGCCTCACCAGAATTTACGGGCTTGGCACAAAGAGCATAATAAACGAGTAACTGAGTTTCATAAGGACCATGCAGCTAAAGTCGAACGTGGAGAAAATGGAGTTGGATTTCTAGCTAAGTGGGAAAGATTGGTTTACAACAAAGGAAAAGCCCTTATCAAAGTAGGAAAATGACCTTCCATCACTCTGTTAGAGCTAGTTTTTTCACAGTCAAAAACCCAACAAACACAAGTGTCTGTTGGGTTTTGTCAATTTAGAAGCCTATAGAGAATAAGATTACCGCTAATATGGCTCCGATAGCCGGAACAACTACCGTTAACGCCCCAAACATTGGGTAGGCATCCTTATGCGTCTCCCCTGCAATAGAGCGGATTGTTGTTACTACATACCCCCCTGAAGGCAGTGAATCTAGCGAACCCGAGGAAATGGCAACAACACGGTGTAAGGCATCCGGATTAACACCTAAATCTAAATAGTGCGGTGCAAGCAACGGTAGGGCGATTGCCTGCCCGCCGGAGGATGAACCGGTTAATCCGGCAATAACTGCCACCGCCAGTGCTCCGCCAATTAATGGACTGCCCGGGATATCCGTCATAAATGCTACTGCTTGCTCGAAGGATTCAGTAGCCTTAACAACTCCCCCAAATCCTACTACCGCAGAAGTGTTTGCTATGGCAATAATCGCACCAATTGTACCATCTGTAATCGCCTTGCCAACATTTGTGAAGTATTTGCGATTAATCAAATATGTGGCGATAGATCCACTTGTTAAGGCAATAATTAAGGCTGACTGTGCTAAGGAATCATGGAATATAAAGGATATTACCAATACTACAACTAATGGAATCAAGCTTAGTAGAGGATTCGGTAATCCTTCTCTTTCCTCATGGTGATCTGATTCTCTTTCAATAAATGTTTCACCTTTATTAACAGCTTTTTTGATGGCCATTGTTAACCACCAATATCCAAAAATCATCATAAATACTGCTACAATTATACTGACTTGCCATCCGGCATAAGGACTTGTTCCTAAATACTCTATCGGAATCCAGTTTTGAATTTCCGGTGAGCCTGCAGATGTCATTGTAAAAGTAGTCGAACCAAAGGCAAGCGCCGCTGGAATAAACCTTCTTGGCAGATTTGCCTCTTTAAACAAGCTTAGTGCCATTGGGTATACGGAGAATGCTACGACAAACAAGCTTACTCCTCCGTAAGTCATGACAGCACAGGCAAGAACAATCGCCAATGCTGCACGTTTCATTCCAATTTTTGAGACAATCCATTTCGAAATACTATCCGCTGCACCACTGTCTTCCATTACTTTTCCAAAGATGGCACCAGTTAAGAACATTAAATACCATGAGGCAATAAAGCCCGAAAACCCGGTCATATAGTTCGTTAAGAAGTTCGCCGCACCTTCTTCAGCCAGCTGTGGGAATAGCGGGAGCCCATTCAGCAGCGTAACAAACAAAGCCGAAAGCGGAGCTGCTATAAGTAAATTCATCCCCTTCATTGTCAGGTAGATTAAGAGAGCCAATCCACCGAACAATCCAATAAACCCTAATACCATACATTCACCCCTTTATCTATTTAATAAAACTTATCCTTTATTTCCGTATCTACGTACACGTAATAATGCTTGCTCTGCATGTCCTGCAAAATTCTCCAGCTGACATAAGCGTGCTGCATATTCCCCAATATAAGCAGATGCTTCTTCCGTTACCTTTTGGTAAGTTACTGTTTTGATAAATTTACCAACCCAAAGACCGCCTGTGTAACGAGCAGCCCCCTTAGTAGGAAGCGTATGGTTTGTACCAATTACTTTATCACCATAAGCAACATTTGTTTCTGGCCCCAGGAATAGGCAGCCATAGTTTGTCATATTTTCCAAGAAATAATCTGGATTTTCCGTTAGAATTTCCACGTGCTCAAATGCTAGTTTATCAGCTTCTACAACTGCTTCTTCTAAACTGTCAACTAGTAAGATTTGGCCATAGTCCGCCCAAGAAACACGTGCAACGTCAGCTGTTGGCAATACTTGAAGCTGTCTTTCAATCTCTTCGATTGTTTCTTGTGCCAGTTTTTCAGATGTCGTAATTAACGCTCCTGGTGAAGTTGGACCGTGTTCACCCTGACCAAGAAGGTCCGTCGCGATCATTTCAGCGTCTGCTGTTTCATCTGCCACAACCAATGTTTCAGTTGGACCTGCAAATAAGTCAATTCCAACACGGCCGAATAATTGGCGTTTCGCTTCAGCAACAAAAGCATTCCCTGGTCCAACAATCATATCAACTGAATCAATCGTTTCTGTACCAATAGCCATTGCTGCCATTGCCTGAATTCCACCTAGTAAATAGATTTCATCAGCACCTGCTAGATACATAGCTGCGATTGTTGCATTTGGCACTTCACCGTTAATAGGTGGTGTACAAGCGATTACACGTTTAACACCAGCAACCTTTGCCGTTAAAACACTCATATGTGCAGAGGCAACCATTGGGTAACGTCCTCCAGGTATATAGCAGCCAACACTGCTTACAGGTATGTTTTTATGACCCAAAATAACGCCAGGAATATTTTCTACCTCTACATCATGTAAAGATGCTAATTGAGCTTCAGCAAATTCACGAATATTCTTTTGAGCAAATTTAATGTCCTCAATTGTCTCTTGTGGAACCTTTGCCACGATTTCACGAATTTGTTCTTCAGATAAACGGAATGATTCCGGCGACCATTTATCGAATTTCTCCGAATACTCACGTACAGCCTCGTCTCCACGTGTTTCGATATCTTGAATAGCATTGGCTACAATCTTTGTAACTTCTAAATCATTCTTTGAAACTTCCTCTTTTGATTTACCAGCTTTAATTACCTTTACCATTAACAATTCCTCCTTTGGATTGATGTATACGCTTTCACAGTTAATTGAAAGCGTATACAAATTGAATAAAAAATCTGCCTACGAAAAATGAATACGTATGCAAATGATAGAAAAAGTTAAACGTATCCATAAAATGAATACGTATGCAAAACTTGTTATAAGACTAGAATATTCTGATAATAAAAAATTGTCAATACCCTTATGTTGTTTTTCTCTCGATTAGTTCTCCATTTATCTCTATATTGCCTATTCTATCTGTGTATTCCTCGATTTCGGAAATAATATACTTCACTGTTTCTTCCACCATCTGAGAGATTGGCTGCTCCCAAGTCGTTAAATTATAAATCGGCCATGCTGCCATTTCGATATTATCAAAACCGATTAGCTTTGTTTGTTGAGGTACCGCTATGGATTGCTCTCGAAGTGCATCTAATACGCCTAATGCCATGATATCGTTCGCCACGAAGAAAGCTGATGGAATACGCCCGTTCTGAAGGATCTCATTCGCTGCCTGATAGCCTCCATCATAGGAATAATTAGAGTGATAGACTTTGTATGGCAAATTATGCTTTGCTAAAATTTCCGAAAATCCCTTTTCCCTTTCAATACTTGTGGATGTATTTCGCTCTCCAGAGACATACACCATATCCGTACACCCTTTTTCGATTAAATACTTGGCGATTTGTCGGCTCGCCTCTAAATTGTTTGTGCTTACAGAAAAGAAGTTTTGTTCTTCTACTTTTCGGTTAAATAATACTACCGGGATTTTATTATTTTTAAATTCCTCGATCACCTTTAATGAAAGAGTCGCATCCGTAATAATTACACCAGCCACATGATAATGCAGGAGCATTTCAATATCCTCTTTTTGAATTTCATCGTGGTTTGTATGGACAAATAAAATACTATACCCAAGCTCTTTAAAATACGTTGTGAACTCTTTTAAAACCTGTGGATAGAAAGGGTTTTGGACTCCTTTCATCACAAGGCCAATCAATCTCGTCTTATTTGTAATTAAACTGCGTGCAAACTCATTAGGAACATAGCCCAATTCTTCAGCTGCAGCTAATACCTTTTTGCGTGTTTTCTCAGAAACTGAAGCTCCCCCGAAGAAGACCCTCGAGACAGAAGATTGTGATACTCCTGCCAGTTTCGCGACATCCCTAGCGTTAATTCCGTTACTCATCTCTATCCATTCCTAACTTCGTTAAAATGATATTACAGTAGATTATACACTATCCCCCAAATTTCAAGTAGATGAATGCAGGCGCAGTGCTTTGGCGATCCTTTCGATATTAAGAGCATAAAAACTGATAGACAACAGGAATTGGAATATACTAATTGACGAAATTTATATAGGAGTGATTCATTTGCTAAATAAAGAAGCCTTAAAACAAGAAATTTTAGATGCTTATCAATTCAGGCATGCAACAAAGGAATTTGACCCGGATAAAAAAATTTCCGATGAGGATTTCCGTTTTATCTTAGAAACTG
>DAMDNS010000182.1:0-5833 GCA_032083605.1 Ureibacillus sp. | reverse complement strand
AATGAATTGAGCGAGTGCTTTGAAAAAACTTTTAAAATTGTGTCTTTTTATAATAGTGATCTACCTATTTTTATACATAAACAATCATTGGATTGTCACGACAGAGCATGTTTTTGAATCCGAGAAGGTTCCTGATAGCTTTGATGGCTTCCGCATTACACAGGTTTCCGATTTACATGATGCTTTGTTTGGGGAGCAGCAAGGGAAACTTGTGGAAAAAGTAGCTGCTACGAATCCGGATGTGATTCTTATTACCGGAGATGTCATAGACAGCAATCGATATAATTTAGAGCAGAGCTTGCAAGCGGTAAGACAGTTTGTAAAAATTGCAGAAGTATATTATGTGATTGGGAATCATGAGGTCGCAACCAATCAGGTGCAAGAAATTTATGATGCACTGACGGCAATCGGTGTTCACGTTATGCCAAATACTTCAACGATTTTGGAGCGTGGAGGGGAAAGCATTTCAATAATTGGGATTGAAGACCCCCTCAATGGCTTGGAGACACAAAATATGCTAAGTACGGCACTGGTAGGTGTAGACCAAGAGAAACTGACTGTTCTTTTAGCTCATCGCCCTGAAAAGTTTAACACATATGTGGCGAACAATATGGATCTAGTGTTCTCAGGACATGCACATGGAGGGCAAATTCGTCTGCCATTTGTGGGTGGGCTTGTCGCGCCTGGACAAGGCTTCTTGCCGAAATACACAGCTGGGACTTTTGAAGATGGGGAAACTACTATGTATGTCAGTCGTGGCCTTGGAAATAGTACGGTGCCTTTCCGTATCTTTAATTTACCGCAGCTTGTGGTTGTGGAATTGAAGGCGGAATGATGTGGGAATGTAGTAAAAATAAAGAGTCCGCGAGAAGTGTTTCGCGGACTCTTTGCGTGAGAGGATAAACGAAGGCTCCGGGATTCGGCTGCTTTATAGGAATCTCGCTACATCCATAAAGATACTAGCTACGTTAAGAAATTCTATCAAAGAAGTAATGAAATAATCAGATAAACATTGAATTTTTACTAGCGTTCCATTTCAATAGACGGAAAAATTCCGCTTAAGTGAGAAAATTAAATAAAAATGGCTCAAATAGACGGAGATATTCCGCCTATCGACTCGAAAACCATGAAAATGTGGAGTTTTTCTTAGCATAGTCGGAAAAATTCCCCTTATTTACCCCGAAACGAGCTCCATTCTGCAAATAACCGGAAAATATCAGCTTATTTATTTTACTTTCGCTAGTACTAGTGATGGGCAATGAAAATTCCTGAATAGCAAATCACTTAACGCTAAGTGCAATCTTTTAAAAATATCCTCGAATTTTATCCAAATCCAAATGCAACACTGCTATCTATTTAAGATCTCTCTATAAGCGCACTCTTCTCTTTAAACCAGCTTCTTCATTTCTCCCAATAATTCCTCGGCAGAAAGGCATTTTTCTCCGCCGCCTTGAACAAATGCATCGTTTCCGCCACCTTTCCCATTAACCAAGGGAAGAATGGCACCAGAGATTTCTTTCATACTTTTCTCGACCCCACTCCCACGAGCGGCGATGAATTGAAGCTTATCTTCATTTTCAGAAACAAGGAGACAAACGCAATCACTTAGCTCAGAAACCACGGCGCGGCCGAGCTTTTGTAGTGTTTGTACTGAGCGATTGTCAAAAGAAGCTGCCACTATCCCAGTCCCGACACTGGCAGCAACAAGTTCTTTTGCTTCGTACTCGAGCAATTGGTTCCTTGCATCGTCTAATGCTTTTTCAGTCTGCTTATTATCATTGAAGACTTTGCGCAGTGCCTCTGCAGCTGCTTCTTCCGGTACACTTAGTTGACGCGCAACATCTGACAGGACAGTTTTTCGCATAGCGAGCTGACTTAATACGCGGTTTCCACAGACAAAGGAAACGCGGGTATTTTTTTTCATTTTTTCTGTACCCATGATTTTAATCATGCTCACTTGCCCAGTGGATGTTGGGTGTGTTCCACCACAGCCGTTATAATCGTAATCTGGAATGATGACAAGTCGGATATCCTCATTTACCGAAACATCTTTTCGAATATGGTAATTAGATAATTCTTCTTTTGAGACCCATTTTGTTTCGATTGGTCTATTTTCTAATACAATTTCATTTGCCCGTTTTTCAACTTGAGCCAATTGTTCATCTGTAAGCTGGGCAGCAGCAATGTCAATCGACACAAGCTCCGTCCCTAAATGAAAGCTAACCGTAGGGAAATCGAATAATTCTACAAAGGCGGCTGTTAAAATGTGCTGGCCACAGTGCTGCTGCATATGATCGAAACGGCGTTCCCAATCAATGCAGCCAGTTACTTCACTGCCCACAAGTGCCTCAACAGCTGAAAAGTCTTCTGCTTCAACATAATGGCGAATTTCACCATCTACTTTTTCCACATCCACTACAGCCAGATCATTTATAATTCCCGTATCATGGGCTTGTCCGCCGCCAGTTGGGTAAAAGGCTGTATTTGAAAGGACCATAAATGGACGTGCATCTTCAAATCCAGTTCGTACAACCTGTGCTGTAAAATGTTGAATCATAGCATCTTGGTAATAAAATAACTCCCTCATAAACGTATCGCTCCTTTATAAACTAACTAATTTTCCTTATTGTTGCATATTCACTAAAAGGTGTCACTTGAATTAAAAATATATCTTCAATTTGAGATTTTCCTATTTCCATAGTAAAAACCATCGTGTAAACTTAAAAAGCACGAAAAATATCAAATATGTATTATTTTTAGACAATTTAGATAATATTTATCAAATATACTATACATAAATAGGAGTTGATTCTATGAAAAGATATACCATTTTAATGGCTATAGCTATTTTTGCCATGGTGCTTTCTGCCTGCACCAATCATGCTGAACATACAAAAACAGACAGTTTAAAGGTTGGAATCATGCTTTCAGATGCAGGATTAGGCGACCAATCCTTCTCTGATATGGGATTTGCAGGTCTTGAAAAAGCACGCGATGAATTAGGAATATCCTTTGATTATCGTGAACTGCAAGATACTGAAAACTATGAGCAAGGGTTAAATGAATTAGTTGAAGAAGGAAACGATTTAGTCATCGGTCTAGGGTTTTCAATCCAAGAGGCGTTGGAAAAGGTTGCGAAAGAAAATCCAGATGTCTCATTCTTATTAATCGATTCACAATCAGAACTGCCAAATGTATATAACATAACATTTAAAGAGGATGAAGGCTCATTCTTAGTTGGTTTAGTAGCCGGCATGAAAACACAAAGTAATGTTGTTGGTTTTGTTGGTGGGGAAGATGTAGATTTAATTCATAAATTTGAAGATGGCTTTGCTGCGGGTGTAAAAGCTGCAAATCCACAGGCTAAAGTGCTATCAAGATATGCTGGAACATTTGGTGATGATAAATTAGGAGAAAATATTGCTAGAGAAATGATTACAGCAGGTGCTGACTATATCTATCCAGCGGCTGGCTTCACTGGAGTAGGGGTCATCCTTGAATCTCAAAAGGCAGGCACTTATTCGTTTGGCGTAGATAGTGACCAATTTTACCTTGCAGAAGGCTCAGTTGTATCCTCAATGGTGAAGCAGGTGGATGTAGCGATTTACGATACGGTAAAGGAATTAGTCGATAAAGGCTCTATAAGTGAAAAAAATAAGCAGCTCGGCTTAAAAGAAAATGGAGTTGCCATTGCACCTATTCGAGTAATTAACTTATCCCCACAAGAGCAGGACAAGCTCGATCAGTACATCGAAGATATCTCTAATGGAACAGTTACGATACTAGAATAGAGGGTGATGAAGATGAAGCTAAAACAAAAAATATTGCTAATTTCCATAATTCCTTTATTACTCTCAACGGGAATTATTGGATACAACATTAGCCAATTATTCACATTACAATCTTCAACAGAAGAAATTGTAGATTCATTAATTGATGTTGAAGAATTAAACAGCTCGGCAAAAAGCTTGCAAAAGTCTTTAGATAGCTATGCTTTTAATGTTTCTGAGAACAATAAAAATAATATCGAACAAGATTTAAAATTGATTAAAACAAATTATGATGATTTAGCGCCTTTCTTAGTTAGCGAAGAGCAAAAAGCATTTGCCGAAAAAATTACACAAAAATATGATCAAGTTCTAAAAGCTTCCACACAAGCGGTAGAGGATAATAACCAAGCGGAAATTAAGAGGCAATCATACAGAATCAAGGGATTAATCAATGATGTTATTGAGTTGAAACGAAATATTACCGCTCAATATCAGGTGATGCAAAGTGATTTGCAAAGTAATATAACGCATATTATCAATATTTCTATTGCCTTAATTGCGATTCTATTGATAGGATGTATTACCACGGCTTACTTATTAACAAATCGAATTGTTCGTCGTATCAGCCAAGTGACTCGAAATGCAGAAGAAATTGCCAATGGTAACTTGGCGATTGAATTACAAGATGCAACAACAAAAGACGAGGTTGGCTCTCTGCAAGAGGCATTTAAAAAGATGTCCAACAATTTAAGGGAGTTTCTATCCCATGTCCAAGATAGTTCAAGTCAAGTCGCCGCTTCAGCTGAGGAATTAATGGCAAGTGCCGATGAGACAATGAAGGGTGCCGAGTTGATTTCTGATTCCATTCAACAGGTTTCAAGTGGGGCGGAAAATCAATCCCATATGTCCATTGAGTCTGTTCAATCTGTCGATAAGAGTAAAACTTATGTAGATGAGATTACACAAAATGCTCAACTAGCACAGGAATTATCCATTTCAACAGGAAAGAAAACAGAACAAGGGTCAAACTACGTGGAAGTAACCGTTTCACAAATGGAAAGAATTAATGAATCTGTTGAAGAAACAGATCAAGCATTATCAATTCTAAATAATCAAACGAAGGAAATTGTTAAAGTTCTTTCCCAAATTACAGAGGTTGCGGACCAAACAAATCTTCTTTCATTAAATGCATCCATCGAAGCTGCAAGAGCCGGAGAAGCAGGAAAAGGCTTTGCTGTTGTTGCGGATGAAGTAAAAAAACTAGCAGATCAAACAAGACAGCTGGTTGCAAACATTACTGGAATTGCAAAACAAATTGATGTCGATACAGAAAAAACAGTAAGCTCCATCAACGATGTAAAGGAACGGGTGCAAAAAGGGCTGGAAATTGCCTCAGAAACAAAGACTACCTTTGATCATATTCATGAGGCAGTGGGACATGTGCAAACACAGGTAGTTAATATTACAACCATTTCAACACAAATTGATGTTGAGGTTTCAAAAGTAGCAACACATGCGAAGGAAATGTCAGAGGTTTCAAAACTAACTTCAGATAGCTCAAGTTCGGTTGCAGCGACTTCAGAGGAGCAGTTGGCCTCAATGGAAGAAATCTCTGGTGCAGCAGTTTCGCTTGCAAATCTCGCGGAAGAATTACAGTTGCGTTTATCTAAATTTACAATCTAATGTAGGTATGTGTATTATAAAACTATATACAATAACGTTTATAGTACTTTGCGTTAGAAGCATAAGGGAGTTAGATATATGGAAATCACACAATTTTCGATTGAAGAAATTAAAGATCCAACAAACATTATCGAAGGAAAACGTTTTGAATTCTTACTGGATGTTGAAGTCGATGAAGACGACGAGCTTTATACTGAAGCAGGTATAGAAATTCGTGTCCTAATCGGTCAAAAAGCTGCTGATGAAATTTTCATTTTGAATTACTTCCTAATTGATAAAGGCGATAATTCCTATTTAGATTTCGAGCTTGAAGAAGAGGAAGAAGCAATGATTCTAGCCTTCTGTAAGGAAGAGCTTACAAAAGAAATGACTGAGTAGGC
>DAMDNS010000181.1:0-5876 GCA_032083605.1 Ureibacillus sp. | reverse complement strand
GTCTGTCGGACAATCTCTTGAATCTGCGGGATGACTGGATCTAGATGATAGCCTTTGACCGTGAGAATGATTAAATCTGCCTTCTGGACTTGTTCAGGCGAAGTATAAGTTGTGAAGTCCTTGCTTTCAAAGCTGCCTTCCGGACTGCTGATTTTTAAGCCTTCTTGCGTGAGCTGCTCCGCGCGCTTTTCTCTCACAAAAAACGAAATATTTTGACCAGCCTCGAGCAACCGTCCTCCAAAATAAGCCCCCAAAGCCCCTGCGCCAAACACTAAAATATTCATTAAACAGCCTCCATTCTCTATATTAGTTTTTCACGAAATTACTAGAAAGATATTATCACTAAATATAACATATTTAACCCATGATGAGCTTATAACTTTCCGATATTTCAGTCAATTCAGGACGCTGCCTGCCTGGTGAAGAAATGCCAGATTTGAGGGATATAATCCACTAAGATTAGGGAAAACTAATGCAAAGCAAACGAATGGGAATGAGGAATATTGAAGGAACATACGAACACAAACCGAGTTTTTTGCAAGAGTGAATATGATACGCTGAAGCGGGTGATTCTTTGTCAGCCCCAGTATATGACCATCCGACAGGTGATCAACAGCACACAGGAGCAATTTAAGAATAAAGGGATTCATATTGAACGGGCCCTGGAGCAGCATGAGGCATTTGTTAATGTACTTAAAAAACATGATATTGATGTCATTTTTCTGCCCTATCATAAAAAATATCCTGAGCAGGTGTTTACTCGTGATATCGGGTTTACTTTGGGAGAAACGATTTTTGTGGCAAACATGGCGACAGGTGCCCGTTCAGGTGAGGAGAATATTTTGAAGCAGTGGCTGGAGGATGACGAGATTTCCTACTTCAATTTGGTTAAGGAAAAAATCGAAGGCGGCGACGTGATCATTGATGAGGACACGATTTATGTAGGGCTGAGTAGCCGGACAAGCCAAAAATCTGCGGATCATTTACAGCGCCTATTTAGTGATTATAATGTCATTTCGATGCCGTTCAAGGAAAAATATTTGCACCTGGACTGTGTGTTTAATGTCGTTTCTGCCGAGGTGGCCCTTATTTATCCCAAAGGCTTTTCAGGGAAAGACCTCGAGATTTTTGCCGCTCGCTATGACTTGATTGAAGTAACGGACGAGGAACAATTTCACCTGGGGACAAATGTGTTGAGCATCGGCAACAAGCGCGTAATCAGCCTGCCCATGAACAGGAATGTAAACAATCAGCTTCGCAAACGAGGCTTCGAGGTAATCGAAATCGACTTTACCGAAATCATTAAATCCGGCGGCTCCTTCCGCTGCTGTACACTGCCCTTATTGCGGGAAAACTAAGAAACGTACCAGGTCCGCAAACAATTCAGAATTGTTTGCGGACCTGGTACCTTACAAATAGAAAAAGGCCGTGCACCTTTAAAGATGCACGAGCCCCAGTAAGATTTTTTTGATGTTTTCTAAATTAATTGTTTTTGCTCTAAGCTCTGGTAAACCGCCATCATATCCCGTTTATTCAACTCACGTATACGATTGAAAATTGGAATATCTGCAACAATCCCACGAGCTTCATGCACAACATCACTGACTTTGCCAGTCAACCAAGTTTGGACATTAATTCCTTCGACGATTTGCTTTCGTCCCTTCTCATTGATTCCACTTGCGTAACAACTTACACAAGGAATAGTTAGTTTATATACACCATCATGGAGATTATCTTCTGAAATCACCTTTTTTCCTTTACAAAATGGACATGGATGGCTTTTTCTAATTTTATTAATTTCGGTAACTAATTTTTTGTACCCAAACGCTTCATATACATATGTTAGTTTTTTGTATTTCCCATTTGTGAAGTACTTATCGATAATTATTTCTCTTGTTTCACAGATATTAGGAAAATCACAGATTGTCACACGATTATTTTGGCTAATGGATTCAATACTGAGTTTGATTGTGTCCCAGAATGGCAAGACATTTTGCAAGATCATTTCATAGCCCGTAAAGCTTGCTTGTTCCAGCTCAAGCATTTTCAGTGCAACCTTTGTTTCCCTAGGCAACTGAGAGACATCTTGGGTCAGGGTCATATCGCCGCCAACAATAGATTTCAGTTTCACCAGTACTGGTAACTCCCCTACTGTTTTCATTACTTGATCGAGTGGCTGCTGAATAATATCTCGGATGTCCGTGTCACCAAATTTGAGACTTTTGTGATGGTTTAGCACGGTTCCTTTACAAATTGGGCACGTAATCATTTCTCTTGATTCTTTCATCTGCTCTTTAATAATTGATTTTGAAATGACTATATAGCCCCCAATGATGGTATTAAAACCTACCCATGTTCTACGAGACTTACTTTTCTTATCATAGAATGACTTTTCAAAATACCCGTACCAAAATGTATGTTTTTCTTCAACTGACATATCATTATAGCTTTTCGATAGGTCATGTCCCAATTCATTCTTAATTTCTTCAAAAAGAAACTCGATTTTGGGGATTTGATAAAATTTTAATACTTCCATAATATCCGGATGGAATAGCCCCTCCCAGAACGGAGTGTCTTTGTCTTGAATAATCAAATCTTTATCAAATATTTCTATCTCACGACGTCCCGAGCAGGATGGGCAATAATTATCCTGTGAAAAGAAATCAAAGCTTCTCGTATCTTTATTGGTAGGATGCGTTGCGATAATATGGTTGATTATTCCACCCATTTCATAAAGGAAACTATATTGACTATACAAATGTCTTTCAAGGTCAATAGCAATGACTGGGGCAATCTGCTCGGATTCGTACTCACCATAGATTAGTCGCGCCATTGAAGATAGGCTTTTTAAAATACCGCCTTTATAGACATTTTCTGCATTCTTAAAATAGTCGATATGATTTTCTTTTAAATAGCTAATGCCAGTTTCCTGCTTGAGCGTTGAAGAAATATGTGATGGAGCAGCAATCTTTTTACTATTTTTCAGACGATAATAATCATCATGACTGATTACCTCAAGATGCTCCACTGCTCCATTTTTTCTTTTACCAAAATCAACGATAAAATCAGAGCTTTCCAGCATATAGGCATTATGTTCAATCATCACGATTGAGACTGTTTCATCTACCAAAATGCCCCGGATACTATCAATGAATTGATTTAAAATATTTTGTGATAAACCTTTTGAAGGCTCGTCAAAGATAAACAGCGTATGTGGATTTCTCGCACTAGTAAACAACTCTGAAACTAAATGCACGCATTGGAATTCACCCGTTGATAGGGTTTGCGTCTTTCTCTCTAATGTCAAATACCCTAGCCCAAGTTTGATTAATAGGCTCAAGCGTTTATGAGCAATATCTTCACTTGGAATTTCATCAATAATGTCTTCAATCGATCGCTGGAATATATCATCGATTTCTTCACTATATTTCGTAAGTTTCTTTTTAATATCAAGGAAAGTCGCAACGGTTGACCGGCTGGTAATCGATTGATTTCGATCTTGCCCTACCATCACCAACTTATCTTTTGGATATCGCTTAACAAAATCTTGGACTACACATTCATTGACAAGTGTTGATTTCCCACATCCAGACTCTCCTGTAACGGTTACGAGTCTATTTTTAGGTATCTTGAATTCTGCCAATTGAATATTACGGCAATATAGATCAAGGAATTGATAGAATTCTGTTGGCGTCGATTGATTGCGGTCCCAATTGATTGGCTCGGGACGTGGTGATTCTTCGACAATTTTACCGCCATATTTACCACTGCCAGGCCCAAAGAACAGCTGATCGTCCGTAATATTGAGCACCGTATCTGAGTGATCTATAAGCCAAACCTGATTTTTATAGCCCAATTGTTTAATCTGTTCCAAAATTTTCACTAGTGTTTCGTGATCCAGACCAACAGAGATTTCATCAATAATAATTACGGTATTTTCACTGGATGCCATGAATTCTGCTAAATAAAGTCGTGTGATCTCACCACCAGACAATGTCCCCATAATGCGATTCAAGCTTAAGTAACCTATATTCATATTAATGATATTTTGGAGGATATGTTGTTTGGCTTCACTAATATGTAAGTCTTTTGTTAGTGAAAGAATCGATTCAATACTCAACTCATTGATATCGGAAATACTATGTGGCTGATTCCATAAGTCTATTTTATATTGCTCAACTTCTGGATTATAACGCCTACCCTCACACTTTTTACATTCAACATTTTTAGTGGTACCTCGTCCTTTACAAGCAGGACACCAGCCTAATTCATTATTAAATGAAAAGACTTCTGGCGAAAGATTAAATTTTTCGGCAAGACAAGCACGAATCTCTGTAAATACCCCCGTATGGGTACCAATTGTTGAACGTGGATTGGAAGAAATGGATGACTTTCCGAGAAAAAGCACTAAAGGCATTTCTTCCATCTTAATGGCACTGAAATTGGTTTCCATAATATTCGGAAATAAATATTGATATTCAGCCTTTGGCAATAAGGAAACGAGACGCTTCTTCGATTCCTCACCAATTGTTTGACAGAACGTTGTTTTACCAGACCCAGATAAACCAGCAATTCCTAAAGATTGATTTTCAGGCAAAATGGTATCTAAACGGTTAATATTGTTGGCAATTAATTGATTTACTTTCATCGGATATCCTCTCCATTCTCTAAATCTAGTATTACCATGTTTTCACAAATCAAAATCTAATATCCAGAATTGTTTATAAATCGTATGAGTGCCTGGCACACAAACAATTAAAAAGCAAACGGCTTAGCGCTTTTACTAAATCGTTTGCTTTTTAAACCTCATAAATTTCAGAGAGTTGGTCTTACATTTCTCCGATTAGCTTTTTAAGCTCATCAACCATGTTCGCCCAACCATATTTCGCACCATTGAAGGCTTGGTCTTCTTGTTCGAATCCAGTTTGCTCTAGGTGCAAGTAAGTTGTTCCATTTTCTTCTTTAAGCGTCCATGTCACGATTGTATTGATTGGACCACCGACCCAAGTGTAAGAAAGCTTATTAGGCTCGTCCACTACTAATACTTCACTTTCGACGATTAAATTCCACTGTGGATTTCGGAATTGACATTTATGTCCCACGATTGGTTTAAAATCATTTTCCATGATCCATTTTGCCAAGGTATCTGAATCTGTTAATGCGTTCCATACTTTATCGATTGAACTTGTAAACTGAAAATCTAATATTACCTCTACCATTTTTTATTCCTCCGCTAATATATTTTTTAATAATGCCACTCTTTCATTCCAGAACTTCTCGTAAAAGGATACCCAATCTTTTATTTCCTTGAGGGGAACTGCATTTAGCCGATATCTTGTTTCTCTCCCTGCTTTACGGTCAGCAACAAGACCAGCCTCTCTAAGTATAGCCAAATGTTTAGAGACTGCTGTACGCCCCATTTGAAAATGTGGGGTTAATTCGTGAAGCGGTAACTCTTCTGCCTCCGCCAACAACTGCAGCAATTTACGTCTTGTCGGGTCAGCAACAGCTCCAAAAACATCTCGCTCTTGATTTTTCTCGTTCAAAAGCAACCTCCCCTAACTAATTGGACACCCATTAGTGTCATTATTATAGGACACTAATGGGTGTCATGTCAATTTTATTCTATCGTTTATGTAGGCGCACACTCCGCCCAGCATTGGTGAGTCCTACCAATCACTTTTCTGTATTATAATACTCTTCAACTCTGTTTGAGTACCAGGTCCACACACAATTCAGAATTGTGTGTGGACCTGGTACATGATTAAAATCTTCCATTTAGGGTATCTGAAGGTTGACTTACGAGCAATTCTTTAGGATGTGGTGCTGGATGTTTGGACTATCTAATCTTGTATCTCTTGTGGTTTCGGCATTTA
>DAMDNS010000180.1:0-5892 GCA_032083605.1 Ureibacillus sp. | reverse complement strand
CGTTGAATCCTTTCAGTCGCTTCAAAGAAAATTTGACGCCTTAAATCAAAGTCATCACACCCTCCTGCAGCAAATGAATCAGCTTGTAAACAACTCAAGAAATATTCATGAAATCGTTCATACAATCGGATCGATTTCTCAAAAAACGAGAATTCTTGCTTTAAATGCCTCGATTGAAGCAGCAAGAGCTGGTGAACATGGCAAAGGCTTTGCCGTCGTTGCAAACGAAGTCGGGCATTTAGCGAATCAAACCTCCATCGCAGTAGAGGAAACCCGAGAAAACCTGGACCTGATTCTAAATGGCATCAATACTTCTACGAATATGGTAGTAACGGAAACGAAGCAAATTGAAGAAGGCTCAACTGAACTGCAGGAAATTTTAAAGTCGATGCAGTCGTTCAAATCTCGCCTTACTTTAATTACAAATATGGTATCTGAATCAACTGAATCTGTAGAAGAACAACGTGAAAGCATTCAAGAAATTTCACAATTGCTTCAGGAAATATCACAGTTGGCACTTGAAAATAAAGAGCACGTCTGCCAAGTGACAAACGATCTAGATAAACAGCATGAAAACGTAGAGGAAATCCGTTCGATCAGTCATGCACTGATCACCACTTCCGAGGAATTACAATCACTGATACACAAGGACTCATCTCAAATAAATTTGACTATCGATAGTGCACTAATCGAAAATTCAAAGGAAATTCTATCGAAGCCAATCCGCGCAAAAGAGTTAATTTCTTTGAATTCACTTGTCCATGAAAAAGTATTAGATCGTATTCTATCGAACAATACACAGCTCGAGGCCCTTTGGTCTAATCGTTTGGACGGAACGTTTGTTTATTCCAACCCTACAGCTGGACTTGTTAATGCAAAATTGCGTCCGTGGTTTATCGAAGCCTCTCAGGGCAAAAGCTTTGTATCGGAGGTTTATATTTCAGCCCTTACTAAAAAAGCATGTATTACGCTTTCAATGCCCCTATTAGAGGATAATAAAATTATCGGTGTGCTTGGCGCAGATTTATCAATAACCTAAATACCAGCAACCGCACAAAACAAAAACACCGACCACAAATGTGAATCGGTGTTTTGTATCTGGAATTTATTTTGCAAATTGATATAATAAAATCCCTGTCGCTACTGCTACATTCAAGGATTCAGCTTGTCCCAAAATGGGAATGATGACATTTTGATCTGTCTTATCCAATAATTGAGGATGAATCCCACTACCTTCATTTCCAACGATTAAAGCAAAGCTTCCGGATGTCTCCACTTCTGTGTACACAACAGCCTCTTGTAGTGCAGTTCCGTACACCTTCACATCCCGTTCTTTTAAATCTTCAATCCAGTCCCCTAATTCACCACGAACAATCGGGATATGGAAATGTGAGCCTTGAGCGGAACGTAATGTTTTTGGATTATAGGCATCCGCACAGCCTTTCCCTAGAACAACAGCATCAATTCCAGCGGCATCTGCTGTACGGATCATCGTTCCGATATTACCTGGATCTTGCACTGCATCAACAAGCAGCAATTTTCTCCAGCTTCCTTTAGCATCTTCACTTGTTTCTAATTGCTTACAATGGGCAAATACACCTTGTGAAGTTTCTGTCTCGGCTATTTCATTGGCAATTGTTCCCGTGATTTCAACCATCGCAACATTATCGATATCCCATAGCAATGGCAAGTCGACACCCTCGCGAACAATAATTTGAACGATTTGTTCTTTATTTTTTAGTGCTTCCTCTACTAAATGGAAGCCCTCAACGATGAATTCTCCTGATTTCTCACGTTCTTTTCTTGTCGTTACAAGCTTCTTCCAATGCTTTACTAGTGCGTTTTGGGGTGATTCAATTCGTTTCATAATAGTACGTTTACCGCCTTTTCCATCAGTTCTATTGCCTAATTTTACATGAAAAGTCGGTCAGTGTAAAAAATGTTCTACGTGAACAAGAAAAATCCCCATTAAATTCTTATTTCCTCTGCTATTTTCTTTAAGCAAGAACCTAATTTTTCAATATGATCTTCGGTTGTTCCCTCCCCGAAAGAAACACGGAAAAACTGGCGTGCTTTAGAGAAACTATGTCCCATTGCTAAAATAGCTTTTGTACCGGAAGCACTGTTAATATCGCAGGCACTTCCAGTGGAAATACAAACCCCCTCTTCATTCAACCTCAGCATCACCAATTGTCCCTCTATCCCATCGATACACAGGCCACAAATACTTGGGAGCTGATGTTCCGCATCAGATTCAATAAAAACACACGCCGCTTCATTCAAAATCTGCTTCAATCGATTACGATACTGTTCAAACTTTTCCCTTTGATAAGAGAATTGTTCCATTGCTGCGACCATGGCTAGGATTGCAGGTGTATCCACTGTCCCACCGCGTATACCCTTTTCGTGAGTTACTCCAGGGAAAACCGGGACAATTCTTTTACGAGGGTTTATATACATTACGCCACATCCTTTAGGTCCACCAATTTTATGGGCCGAGATTGTTAATGCATCCACCTCTTTTGCAAATTGCTCTATAGGAAGCTTGCAAAAAGACTGAACACAATCCACATGAAATGGGATTCCCCATTGACGTGCTATTTTTGCAATATGTCCTACCGGCTGAATCGAACCTATTTCTGAATTTACATGCTGGATCGATATTAATACCGTATCCTCACGAATCGCTTCCTCAAGTAATTCAATATCAACTACCCCCTCCTCATTAAAAGGGAGTTTTGTAATTTTAAACCCTTCTCGTTCAAGTGAATTCATCGCTGCATGAACACTCGTATGCTCCGCTTGAGAAGTGATTATATGCTTCCCTTCCCCAGCCCGCGCAAGAGATAAGATAGCAAGAATATTTCCTTCCGTACCGCTGCCACTGAAAAACACGCCATCTCGATTGACTCCTAATTTGTTTGCGACTCTCGTTCGTGCGTTTTCCAATAAAAAACTAGCACTGCCCCCAGCATCATGGAGGCTTGATGTATTGCCGTATACTGTTTTTGCAACTTCCGCATACACCTCGATTGCTGCATCTATCATCGGTGTTGTTGCTGCGTAGTCAAGATAAATCATGATTTATTCTCCTTTATTTTTATAAATCCATGCATCTAAAAATTTCGCTTTCGTCTTCAAATTTCTATGAATCCAATAACATTTCAATACTTGTTTTCCACTTCATTTTATGTAAAGATAGGTGTCAAGACAACTGTAAAGAAGGGAAATCTATGAAAATCGAAACAGACATCGTCATTATTGGTAGTGGGATTGCTGCACTTCAAGCTGCTCGCGTGCTATCTGAGCGATATAAAATCCACATTATCACGAAGTCTGACATTAGAAATGGAAGCTCCTATAAGGCACAAGGCGGGGTTGCTGCCGTAACAAGTCCTGATGATCATTCGACTCTTCATATTCAAGATACATTGGACGCAGGTGAACATCACCACATACAGGCACATGTAAATATATTGGTAGAACAAGGAAAAAACGCTGTTCAAGAGCTCGTTAATCAGAATTTTCCTATAGACCGTACAGAACAAGGTGACATTTCACTTGGTTTGGAAGGAGCACATAGTAAGCCGAGAATACTTCATTCCGGAGGAGATGCCACTGGAAAAGCATTGGTTGATTATTTCATCGGCACCTTACCTATTCACGTAAAAATCCATGAGCATGAAATGGCTTATGAGCTAATTCTGAATACTTCAGGAGAATGTATTGGAGTTAGAACAAAAGGCGTTTCCGAGGACTCAACATTCTTTGCTTCTTATGTGATTCTTGCTACTGGTGGAGCTGGTAGTATTTATGCTTGCACGTCGAACTGTAAAGATAGCATTGGCGATGGAATTGCTTTAGCTTATCTTGCCGGGGCACAAATTACGGATATGGAATTTGTTCAATTCCATCCAAGCTTACTGTATATCAATGGTACTGCAAGAGGGCTTGTCTCAGAAGCAGTGCGAGGTGCTGGAGGATATTTCATTAACACTGATGGTTTTAGGCTGATGGAAGGAAAGCATCCCCTTGGTGATTTAGCCCCCCGCCATGTAACTGCTTATGAAATGTATAAAGAACGTGCAAAAGGAAATGACGTTTATCTCGACATTACATCGATTCCTGATTTCGAAAGCAAATTTCCAACCATTACTCAGATTTGCGAAGTCAATGGAGTTTCTATCTCACAAGGACGTATTCCAATCGCTCCTGGAAGTCACTTTTTAATGGGTGGAATCGTTGCTGATTGCTATGGACAAACAACAATTCCCAGACTGCTTGCTGTGGGAGAGGTTGCTTGTACAGGGGTGCATGGGGCTAATCGCTTGGCGAGCAATTCTTTACTTGAAGGCATTACCTTTGGAAAGCTTATGGCGGAAAATCTATTATCCAATGGAACAAAACAAAGAAATTTCATAGAATCCCCTGCTTTGAAGGGAAATGAAAAGCTCGCACTCCTTCCAGCAGGAACACTGCAAAAGGAAATGCTTGTGAATGCCGGAATCATCAAGCAACCAGAAGGTTTAAGCAAATTGCTGAAGCTTTTACCAGCTTATGATCAAGTTAAATTTTTCGATTTTAGCAGATGCTCGAAACAACAAATCGAACTCATCTTTATGCATATTACCTCATCGCTGGTTGTTAGCGCTTCTTTGCTGCGGGAGGAATCGCGCGGGGCTCATATCCGCAAAGACTTCCAACACATGCGCCAATCTTGGCAAAACAAATGGGTGATTTTTGAAAAAGAAAAAATGAATGTGAGGGACGGACTATATGAACAAACTCAAACTCCAAACCATGCTAAAGCAATTTTTTAATGAGGATATTGGGGATGGCGATCTTTCGAGTGAACTATTGTTTTCTCCATCTGATAATGGCTCTTTTACTTTTTATGCTAAAGAATCAGGTATTTTTTGTGGAGCAGAAATTATTCAAACCGGCTTTCCCCTTTTAGATTCTTCGTTAAAGGTCACGCTCTTAAAGCAAGATGGTGAATTTATAGATGTTGGTGATGAATTGGCCATGATTGAAGGTTCTTTACAAAGCCTTTTATCTGGCGAACGCGTGATTTTAAACCTAGTTCAACGCATGAGCAGCATTGCAACAAATGCTCATAAAGCTGTTGAATTTACTAAGGGAACAAAGGCAAAAATTTGTGATACTCGAAAAACAATTCCCGGTCTTAGAATGCTAGATAAGTATGCTGTTCGTACTGGCGGGGCCTATAACCATCGTAGCGGCCTATATGACTGCATTATGCTGAAGGATAATCATATCGCATTTGCTGGAAGTATCACAAAAGCTGTACAAACAGCAAAATCTAAAATCGGACATACTGTGAAAATTGAAGTAGAAATCGAGACGAAAGCCCAGCTTTTAGAAGCTATTCAGGCAGGAGCGGATATCATTATGTTCGATAATCGTAATCCTGAGGAAATTCGAAATTGGTTGCCATTTGTTCCTCCACATATCATCACAGAGGCATCTGGCGGCATCACATTCGATAATTTAAGAGATTATGCAGAAAGTGGCGTCGATACTATTTCCCTAGGTGCCCTAACCCACTCTGTAAAAGCTTTGGATATTAGTGCATTAGTTCAGCTGAAAGGAGAAATCGCTTATGAGCATCGCTAGTTTACTTGGAAGCAATATGCTGCCTGAAAAATACCGTACGATGGAAAGGTCAAAAATGGAGCAACGCATCCGTGACATTAAAACAAAACTAGGGGATCGATTATTTATCCCCGGGCACCATTATCAAAAGGATGAAGTGATTCAATTTGCTGATAGTGTGGGCGATTCCTTGCAGCTTGCACAAGTAGCAGCAGCAAATAAAGAAGCAGAGCATATTGTATTTTGTGGAGTACACTTTATGGCAGAAACCGCTGA
>DAMDNS010000179.1:0-5905 GCA_032083605.1 Ureibacillus sp. | reverse complement strand
AAAGTAAAAATGTGAAGACCACAATATAATATATAGCTGAAATCTGTCATATGCTATAAGAAGGTAACTATTTTTCTATTAATCTATAAAATAATTAGAAAAGAGGGATAGAATGAGAAAGTTAGTAAAGAACGGTTATGTATTGACGTTGGACAAGAATATTGGGGATTTCGAAAAAGCGGATATTTTAATAGAAGGAAAGAAAATACTTGAGATTCGTCCAAACATTGAAGCGGCTGATTGTGAAATCATAGATGCAACCGATATGATTGTCATGCCAGGATTTGTCGATAGCCATCGTCATACGTGGGAATCTCTTGTTCGTAATATTGGACCGGATTGGTCTCTCGTAACTTACTTAGATAATATTTATTATGGTAACATTGGTGCGTTATCAAGACCCCAGGACAATTATGTGGCAAACCTATTGGGAGCACTCGAAGCAATTGATGCAGGTGTTACAACTTTACTGGATTGGACGATGATTATTTCTCCTGATCATTCAGATGAGCTTATTCGTGGTCTGCAGGATGCTGGAATTCGTGCAGTATTTGCACATGGTGTTTCAGGTGAAGGGGAGTATTGGAATCGGGAAAGCCAATTAGTTGCCCAAGATAGTAAAAGGTTAAAGAAACAATATTTTTCTTCAAATGACCAATTACTAACAATGGGACTTGCGATTCGCGGTCCTGAGTTTAGCTCATGGGATGCTTCAGTAACGGAAATCAAGCTTGCCAGAGAATTAGATGCTGTTTGTTCGATGCATTTAGGTTTTGGCACATGGGGTTCAGTTGACCGTTCCATTGAAAAGCTTCATAAAGCAGGGTTATTAGGTCCAGATCTCAACTTTGTACATGCGAATACACTTAGCTATGGAGAATATAAATTAATCGCGGATTCAGGTGCATCGATTTCTGTTACACCGGAAATTGAAATGATGATGGGGCATGGGTATCCTGCAACAGGCTTATTCATTGAAAATGGCGGTAGACCAGCGCTTGGAGTTGACGTTGTTACATCCACAGGCGGAGATATGTTTGCACAAATTAAGTCAAGTCTTCAAGCAGAACGCTCAAGAATAAATGAAAAGAAATTGCCAAAAGGAGAAATGCCGGTAGAGTTAAACCTTACAACGAGAGATGCACTTGAATTTGCAACAATTGACAGTGCGAAAGCGCTTCTTCTAGATAGTAAAATTGGTACATTAACTCCAGGTAAAGAAGCAGACTTTATCATGGTAAGAACTACGGATATTAATATGTTCCCAGTGATCGACCCAGTTTGCGCGGTTGCACAATGTGCCCATACTGGAAATGTGGATTCCGTATTTATAGCTGGCAAGGCAGTGAAGAGAAATGGCAAATTAGTAAATGTCGACTTAGAAAATCTACGCAAAAAAGCATACGAATCCAAAGAATACATTCTGTCAAAGTATGAAGAAAAAAGAGCAGCGAAGCAAAACTAAACTTAAGTGAATACTTCAACAAAAAGGAACCCGTTTTGGGTTCTTTTTTTGTATATAAGATAATTAATTAAGTTAAAAGAATAAAGGTTAATGATAAAAACGATAATAAGTATTTACATATATAAACTCCGTAACTCAACCTAAAGCAACTACCATATAGTACCTCTTATCTTTTATGCCCTTTCAATTATTTCTTATAGATGGGGAAATTAGTATAATAGTATAAGTAATTCTAAATGCTGGAAAGAGGGGAATAGGTCGAATTGAATTATCATTATATCAATAAACTAAATGCAGAATTTCCTCTATTGAAAAATAAGTACTATAAGCAACTATATATTTACGAGTCAAAGCTGGGAGATACGTTAAAAATTTATAGCGAGGAACAAAATCTCCCTTATTTGAATATGAACGTAATTCTAAGCGAAAAATTACTACATACTGAAGCAAATAGACGTCCATATCGGGCAGAAGAGTATGTCAAAGACATCTTGTTAAATGATGAATTTGATACTGTCTGCATCGACTATTACGAATTATTATTTGAACCATCTTTGAAATTGAATCCATTTGAATTGTTTAAAAGTATAAGTCGAAACAAGACATTACTTATTGCGTGGCGTGGTAATATTAAGGATGGTTATTTTATACATGCATTGCCAGGACACCCAGAATATTTAAAAGTGCCTATAACTGATGTGGTGTTAATAGATTAATGAAAGGGTGCAATTAATAGATGAAGTATAGAGATTTAGTACAGTTTGAACCAATTGAATCGGTAATTCAGCTAAAAGATGCAAATGACCAGGAAAAGGCGTTTCATCTATTAGAGACATATGTGATTTCTGAACGTATGGCGGAGCAACTGAACGAGCTCATTATTACACAGCTTCAATTTGTAAAAGCTGCCGATAACAAAGGTTTGTTCATAGTCGGTAACTACGGAACGGGTAAATCGCATTTAATGAGTGTTATCTCGACGATTGCTGAACGTGAGGGTGCCAGTGAACACATTAATCATCCATCGGTAGCAGAAAAAGCGAAGGAAATTGAGGGGAAATTTAAAGTTATTCGATTGGAAATCGGAAGCGTCGGGACTTCCTTACGAGACATTTTATGTAGTTCGATTGAAGAGGGACTATCTAAAATGGGCATTGATTTCAATTTCCCTCCATTTGACCAAATCACAAACAATAAAGAAGCATTGGAAGAAATGATGGGATTATTTAATGAACACTATCCCGATCATGGCTTATTAGTCGTAGTGGATGAGTTACTGGACTATCTACGTGGACGAAAAGAACAAGAATTGACATTGGATTTAGGTTTCTTGCGTGAAGTTGGAGAAATCTGCAGCAAAACCCGTCTACGTTTTATAGCTGGTATTCAAGAAATGCTATTTGATAATCCACGATTCAGTTATGTGGCAGAACCATTACGTCGTGTAAAAGAACGATTTGAACAGGTGCGTATTATTCGCGAGGACATTGCTCATGTCGTATCTCAACGCTTGTTAAAGAAAACAAATGAACAGAAAGCATTGATTCGTGAACATTTATCAAAATTTACGAAGCTATATCACCGTTTAAGTGAGGATATGGAGTCATTTGTAAATCTATTCCCTATCCATCCAAGCTATTTAACGGCATTTGAGAAAGTAAATAATATCGAGAAACGTGTCGCGTTAAAAACGATAAGCATTGAAATGAATAAAATTATTAATGAGGATGTATCAGATGGAGCGCCAGGTTTAGTTTCCTATGATAGCTACTGGAAATTCATAGAAGAAGATCCGTCCTATAAAGCCATACCTGAAGTTGCAGAAGTGCTCGATAAAGCCAAAATATTAAAAGACCGTGTGCAAAATGCGTATGCAAAACGTATATACAAACCTATGGCATTACGTATCGTGGATGCATTAGCCTTATATCGCTTATCTACAGCAGATATATATGACAATGTAGGGTTGACTGCGGAAGAATTACGCGATGACTTATTTTTAAACCTGCCTGGCAGTAACGACATGTTACTGGAAGAAGATGACCCGGCAGATTTCTTAAAGTCAACCATCGATGTAGCAACGAAGGAAATTCAAAAAACGGTAAGCTTCCAATACTTATCGACCAATGAGTCTAATGGACAATATTACTTGGACCTAAAGAAAGATATTGATATCGACAGTTTGATTTCCCAGCGAGCAGAAACAATTGAGGAAGACAAATTAGATCGCTATTATTTTAGCATTTTAAAACAAGCGATCACGTTGGATGACAATACGTATGTTACAGGTTATAAAATTTGGCGTCATGATTTACCTTGGGAAAAACATCATGTAACTCGTCAAGGCTATCTGTTCCTTGGAGCGCCAAATGAACGATCGACAGCACAACCGGAACGTGATTTCTATATTTACATGCTTCGACCATATTTAAAAACACCATTTAAAGACGAACAAAAACCAGACGAAGTATTTTTTGAATTCAATCGTTCAGATGAGCGATTTGATCAGTTGCTGAAGCTTTACGCGGCTGCGGAAGATTTGAGAATTGATGCAACTTCGACTACGAAGAATTTATATACAAGAAAATTAGAAAGTTATTTCAAAGAAATTAATAAGTGGCTGAATGAAAATTTCGTTCATTCCTTTGAGATTACGCATAAAGGCAAAAAAGGAACTGTTTTAGAATTCGGTATGTTCTTGCCTCAAAATGCAACGATTCAAGAGATTATCAATTCAGTTGCAGAAGGTTTATTGACAGATTGGTTTGAGCAAAAATATGAGGATTACCCTACATTTGGTCAAATACAAGGTACATACCTGTCTAAAAATAATTTACAGGGCTATGTAGCAGAAGCATTAAATTACTTAGTGGGGAAAGAAACTAAAATGGGATTGGCCATTTTAAATGGTCTCGTTTTATTGGACAATGCGAACAAAGTAACAACTAAAAGCTCAGGATATGCTAGGTGGATTTTAGATTTGCTTGAAGCAAAGGGACATGGGCATGTTGTCAATTACAACGAGATTATTGAAACTGTAACGATACGCGGAACAGAGGATTTGGCCTATACAAAACAATTTAAATTGGAACCAGAATTGCTGGTTGTGTTGCTTGCTGCCATGGTTAGCACGGGCGATATAGAAGTCACTGTGGATAATAAAACATATAATGCAACGACCTTGCAGGAGTATATTCAATTACCATTATCCAAACTCACTCATTTTAGTCATATTAAGAAACCAACAGACTTGCCTTTAAAAGAATTAAACGCAATATTGGATTTGTTTGGGGTAGCACTGCCTAACTTTGAAGATAAGGCTCTTTCTCAAGCAATTGTAACGATGACAGAACGGGCAAATGAACGAATCAACGAAACATTGCATGTTATTCAGCTTGTGAAAAAAGGGTTCCCGATGTGGGAAGGGGTTCTCCTCAGCAACGTGGAGATTCATGAAAGTGTGAAAACTTTAGAGGACTTTAAAGAGTTTTGCGAGGGCGTAAAAAGATTCAATACTCCGGCTAAAATGCGCAATTTAAAATATGATCTGGCAACCATTGAAGAACAAGAAAAAGCATTGCAGCAATTAGCTAATTTTAAAAATCTGCATCAAGTCATTGAAGACTGTATGAAAGTTGCAAGCTATCTTCAAATAGCACAATCTACAATGGGCATTCAAACCGATTGGTCGCATCGTGCTGCAGAGGCTTTGGACGAGCTTTCAGATGTGTTGAAAAAGCAGGGAAATCATGTAGGGGCATTGCAAAACGTGATTGCACTAAAGCAGGAATATATCCAAATATATATTGAGCAACACGATCAATCCCGCCTAAATGCAACAGAAAACAA
This sequence comes from Ureibacillus sp., assembly GCA_032083605.1. Classification (GTDB taxonomy): domain Bacteria; phylum Bacillota; class Bacilli; order Bacillales_A; family Planococcaceae; genus Ureibacillus. The sequence continues at coordinate 591 of DAMDNS010000179.1, read as the reverse complement.
TTTGAAAAAGACATTGCTTACATCGAATGAGTTGAAAACGTTAAAACAGCTTTCAAATTATATTTCGATTTTACCTTCTGAACAAATTCAGCATTGGGAAAAATCATTAGCTGATTTAAAAGAATGTTATGCAGTAACAGCGGAAACACTGGAGCATACCCCATTATGTAATAGTTGTAAGTACCGAATGTCCGAAGTATCTGGTAACGAAAAGGCTGAGCTGAAAAAGTTGGAAGGTCAGCTTCCAGAAATCTATGAAAGCTGGATTGACACACTATTAACGAGCTTACATGACCCATCCGTAACAGAGAATATTGAGCTATTACAGGAAGAACAAAAGGTGTTGGTGAAACAGTTTATGGAGGCAAAAGAATTGATGCTTCCGTTAGATATTCGTTTAGCACAGGCCATTAATGACTTATTAAAAGGATTTAATAAAGTAGAGATTTCCCTTGAGGATCTTGAAAATATGATGGCAAATGGCAATCCTTTGTCTGTAGATGAGGTTCGTAAACGATTTGAATCTTTACTACAACGAACTGTTGGGACAAACAGTACAAACCAGGTACGAATCATGTTGAAAAAATAAAG
>DAMDNS010000178.1:0-5912 GCA_032083605.1 Ureibacillus sp. | reverse complement strand
AAGAACAAAATTAAAGATTGATCCAAATAAAATGCTGAGTAAATTGGAAAGCAAAGGATACATTAGGATATTGGTTAAAAAGACGTTTTATAAATTACTAATAAAAAGACGTTTGGAACCCAATAATCGAGTCGGTTTAGAAATGGTAAGCAAAAAGTCTATAGTTGATTGTATATGTACAAAAATTCTGATTCTGTCTCACTATTATAAGTATACTTTTGAAATGATACATAGCTTCCCATAATAGATATTACGTCGGTGTCCCTATTTGAAAATTAAAAAGGAGCAATAATAATACCCCTTTCTAATTTTCTATTCTATATCTCCAATTAGCAGCTTTCACTTCTTCAATATTGATTAAAGCACTGCTCGCTTCAATAACATCATTTAAGTTTAGTTTATTCTCTTTTGCAAAATGCCTAAGTTTCTCTAGGGTTTCTTTATCACAAGTTGTTCTAAATTCAACTCGGTCATCTGGTCGTTTTTTCTTATCATAGTTAATATAATTTTCTTTTAAAATTTGTTCAAATCCATTTTCAAGTAAATAACCTACATGCGTATTATGTTCATCTGCTAATTGTTTTAATTTTATTATTAATGCATTACTTATACGTGTTTTATATCTGACTCTGCTATCATCAGATGTTTGAACTAATCTGCCATCAACTAATTTCCACATGATAATTTGCCTCCGTTTCCTGAATCCATCGGGATAGTCTTTCGCGTTTTCTATAAATATAGTTATCTTCACAATTGTCGTAAATAATTTTTGAAAGACAAGAAATACTTTCTTTTCCTTTTACCCAAACTCTATATATTTTTTTTCTGATACAGTAATTTGTTATGTTATTTCCGATTTTAGGTTCCACAATTCAAATATTTCTAATAGGCCTTCGGCAAAATTTAAACTTGGTGTAGTTACATTCATAACATAACCGCGGTCTTGTACCCATCCAGTTTTGCCTCTTTTAGATATTACATAGTCAGCTTCCATATAGTCAGCAACTATCTTTAATAATCTTTCATCCTTTTGAGCAAAGCTTATGCTATGGGCATTTCCGCTTACAGTTCCATCCGTAATGAATAAACCCAGAACCCAGGCCATTTCATGGGTCCAGGTTTAAAAAAAATCTTCATTTACTTTATGTTTCCTTGGCTGCCCACTTGATTGTTCCCGATTGACTTCAATCTTGTTTTTTACTATTACGTTATAAATAGCTCTATTTGAAAGACCGATAATCGGCACCATTTCTTTATATGGCATCCCGCGTTTATACATCTCTATAATCATTTCATCCGTAATTCCCTTATTTCTTGGCATTATTAAAACCTCCATTTTTTGGTTTTATATGCTATAAACTTAAGGAGTTAACATAATTATACAAACATTTGTTCTTGTTATCAAATAATTTCAACTTTAAGTCGAAATTAAAATTAAATATTTTTATATATAAAAAAACAGACAGACTGCCAAGCTTCATTGGCAGTCATGCCTGTTTATTTTCTTGCTATCTATTTATCGCAAACTCATTTATCTACTAAATTTCTGCCGCCAGCAATTCCTGGATGTGTCATTTCAAACGGATCTAATATCTTATCCAATTGTTCTGCTGTTAAAGCGCCTGACTTGATACAAAGTTCACGTACAGATGCCCCTGTTGCAATTGCCTCTTTTGCAATTTGTGCAGCAAGTTCATAGCCGATGTGAGGGTTTACAGCTGTTATAATCCCTACACTTTGCTCCACGTATTGTTTTAAGTGTTCTTCATTTGCTTTAATTCCAAGTACACACTTCTCTGTAAATACGTTAAATACATTGTTCATAATCGAGATTGATTGAATTAAATTATAGAATAGGACTGGTTCCATCACATTCAATTCAAATTGGCCGGCTTCGGATGCTTGTGAAATCGTTAAATCATTTCCCATTACTTGGAAAGCGACCTGATTTACTACTTCTGCCATCACGGGATTTACTTTACCAGGCATGATTGAGGAACCTGGCTGACGAGCAGGCAGCATGATCTCAAATAATCCATCACGCGGACCGGAAGCCATTAATCGCAAGTCATTGGCGATTTTGGACATATTAATCATACAAACCTTTAACATCGCAGAAACTTCAGTGTAGCAATCCGTATTTTGAGTTGCGTCCACTAAATGTTCAGCACGACTTAACGGTAACCCACTTAATTCTCTCAGATTTTGTACAACTGCATCAATATAGGTAGGATCTGCATTTAAACCTGTACCGACCGCGGTTGCTCCCATATTCACCTCATATAGATGCTGCTGTGAAAGTGACATACGAGAGATGTCTCGAGAAATAACTCTTGAATACGCCTCAAACTCTTGGCCAAGAAGAATAGGAACAGCATCCTGTAAGTGTGTACGGCCCATTTTGATAACACCGGCAAATTCTTTTGCCTTTGAAACAAATGCATTTTGCATTGTTTTAGCTGATGCAAGCAATTGATTCATCAAGCTTAAAATTGCAATATGAGTTGCAGTAGGAAATGCGTCATTTGTTGATTGGGACATATTGATATGGCTGTTGGGACTTATAACTTTATAATTTCCCTTTTCTTCACCCATTAGTTCAAGCGCTCGATTTGCTATTACTTCGTTTGCATTCATATTGATGGAAGTGCCCGCACCGCCTTGAATAGGATCGACAATAAACTGGTCATTCCATTTTCCAGTAATCACCTCATCACATGCTTCAAGAATGAATTTGCCAATTTCTTGGTTTAACATATCAACTTTCATATTGGCAAGTGCTGCAGCTTTTTTTACGATTCCTAAAGATTTAATAAGTTCTGGATGAATTCGATACCCAGTGATTGGAAAGTTTTCAACTGCCCTCATCGTTTGTACACCGTAATAAGCGCTTTTTGGTATTTCCTTTTCGCCTAAAAAATCTTTTTCAATACGAAATTCTGTCATTCCCATAATAATAATCTCCATTTCAAGATGTAATGTAATAAAAGTAGGTTCCCTTAATAATTTATTTTAAACTACGAATCCATCTCTAGATTAGCACAATTTCATCTCATTTTGAGATAAATTGCACAAAAAAATATTCACGAAATATTCACGAAATTCATATACACTTACTACGCATAAACCAGTGTAAAGTAGGAACATTCGTGTAAACTACCGCATATTTTGATGTCTGTGGATAAATTAAACTGCATGAGTCCGATGCAATATAGAACTCATGCGGGAGAGCTATCTTCGTTTACTTTTACCCTACCTGTATTACTTGCATTGAAGCCATGGAATAACTCATTCCTTGGGGCAAATCTGCTACCAGTTTTATAATATCGCCCTCTAGCAATGAAAATAACTGTGTGGACATTAATTGCTTGGACGTCTCTGCTTCCATATTGGAGGAAGCTACAATAATCTCATCGTTAATCATTATTTGGAATGTTGCCGGAGAAATCACTGTATCTGTAGCGTGTGCTAAAACCGTATACTGAATTTGAAAAATACCTGCGTTTGCAACAACCAATCCTTCGGGAGTTAACTCGACATCTTGAAGTGGGCCTGCAATTCCAAACAGCACGGGTCCGCTTTCATTACTTTCGGCAATTGTATAAGCAAATCCGTGGGCAAAAATTGCTGGTGGATTGAATGGTCCTGGATGGTCTGGATGTTCACATTTGCAAGTAGCTGGCTTTTCCGACCAACCAAGTAATTCTCCAAATCTCTTTGCCATTTTTTTAAGAATTCTGTTCAAATTATTAATTTCTAACATTAAGCGGTACATTGATCAGCGTCCCTCCTGAACTAGATTGAATCGAAATGGCTCTAGTAGCATTTGGCGCTACATCAGATGGTTCGATTCGATATTCCCATTGACCAAGAGCATCTGCAACTACTTGAGCTAGAACAGCTCCACTCAATGTATTACCAATAATTATCGTGATTGTAGAGCCAGGTACACTGGAGGTTCCTGAAATCCGCCATTCGGAATCATCCGTTCTAAATTCTGCGCGCGTAACTGTTAAAACATCTGAAATGGTTGACACTTGAATTTCATCAGTTGAACTGCCACCCGGTCCAGTAACCGTTAGCCTAAAAGTAAGTGTTGTAGATTGAATGGGAAATGTAAATGTTGCATTTCGGGAATTAGAATCAGTCAATTGCACAGATGGACCCGAAATTTGGAGCCATTGATATGATGATACGAGACCTGTTGCACTTCCTGTTAAAGTTACCAGCGATCCTTGTTGGACTATTTGATCTGGACCTGCGTCTGCAACAGGAGCCTCCGCACTCTCAATCACTTCGACGGTAACTGTATCAGCGGATGGACCACCTTCCCCTTCAACTGTTAACTCGAATATAAGGGTTGCTATTTCGTTTGGAGCAGTAAAAGTCGGAGTTTCGGTATTTTCACTTAACAAAATAACCGCTGGACCTGAAACTTGAATCCACTGATATGCTGTAATTGGTCCGGTAGAACCGGTTCCATTAAGTGTTACCTGCGTACTGATAAGTACAATTTGATCCGACCCTGCATTTGCAGCTACCGCTATCGGTGGATTATCTGATCCATTTACTGTTACAGGAATTGTTCGTCTACCACCAGCAGATGATAGAAAAGTAATATTGGATGGAACGCCAAGTGTAGCGATTGTGAGTCCTGTAGCAGGAATGGTTAATTCACCTTCACCAAAATCTTCTATCCTCAATTCAACAAGATGGACTTCATCACTTGAAGATGCTGTAATCGATAGAGATTTCCCATCATTATTGTAATCAGCAGTCGCAGTGATAAAATCAACCGGTACTGCTTGTTTAATGCTAGCAGGATCATTATCATTAAGGTTTGTAACAGTTACCGATTCAGGAGGATTCTGGCTCGAATATGCTACTCTTGCAAAATAGTACCCATTTTCTCCTTGTAATATCGTCGGATTGAAGTCACTGCCAGTTACTTCAATTGTTTGAGGTATTACATCAGAAATGGCAAAGATATCAATAAAGCCACCTGCAAAACCGCTTTGTGCATATGTTACTCGAGTCACGTCCACACCTGAAATCGTAGAAATTTTCCCTGAAATGCTAAAGAGCCTTGTTTCGATTCTATCATCGGTTACACGGTCAGGTGAACCAATCCCGATGCCCGGTCCCTCGATACTGAAGATATTTTGCTGCTCACCAAATGGACTCCCAGTCACTGGATGGAGGATATTTGGATCACCGATATATCCCTCAGGTGCTAACTGACCAACATTTGTGTCCCATTGTAAAAATGGGAAAATACGACTATTTAATGCAATTTCAAAATTGCCGCCATCTAAATCTCCAATATCCTCAGTGAAATCTATTTCACCTGCTTCATCACCATCAGGCACTGCAATAAAAGTTTCGACTCCATAGGGATGTGTTACAACATACTCTGCGTTTGGCTGTAATCCATCTATCCGAATTCGAACACGGCCAAAAACGATTTGTTCGTCATCCCGAGGTGCTTCATTCACAAATGCAGCTTCTAATGCCAACACTAGACGCGCTCTCTCACCAGTCCCCGTTTCCATTTCTGCTTCAGCTGTAAAATAAAATGCTTCACTAGGAAAATTATCCGGGAATGCAACGGGCTGGCCAGGATTCGGTAAATCAGCTGGAGTGATTAGGTTGAATGGGTCGTTTGGATCTGTGTTTAACATTAACCTTAAACCATTTTGATCTTCATACCATAAAGGAAATCCGTTAAGCGTACTTATCGGCCCAACTTTCACACATTTTCTCCTTTCTTAAAAATAGAATATGAAAAATAGAAACGTTAAACAGATATATTAAATGTCTATAAATATACATCTATCAATTGTGTTTCATAACAGTTTATGAAAAGTTATAAATGTAAGTTAAACGAATAACTAGTTAAAAAATAGGATATG
>DAMDNS010000177.1:0-5953 GCA_032083605.1 Ureibacillus sp. | reverse complement strand
ATACTTTGGATTGAATTAATCTAATATTTAGATAAGTGGGGTGAAAACGTTGGAATTACGGCAATTACGGTACTTTGTTGAGGTTGCTGAAAGAGAACATATTTCTGAAGCAGCCGAACATCTACATGTCGCCCAGTCTGCTGTCAGTCGACAAATCGCAAACCTTGAGGATGAGCTTGGCACGCCACTTTTCGAAAGAGTTGGACGAAATGTAAAGCTGACACCAATTGGTAAAATCTTTTTAGAACACACGGTTACCGCATTAAAGGCAATTGATTTTGCAGTCAAACAGGTCGAAGAGTATTTGGATCCTGCCAAAGGAACCATTAAAATTGGGTTCCCTACAAGTCTTGCGAGTTACGTATTGCCAACTGTTATTTCCGCATTTAAAAAAGAATTCCCGGATGTACACTTTCATTTACGACAAGGCTCCTATCGCTATCTAATCGATGCTGTTAAGAACCGTGAACTCAATCTTGCTTTTTTAGGTCCTGTCCCACCAAGTGATGAAAGCATTCATGCCAATATTCTTTTTAGCGAGAAAATCTCTGCCCTGCTTCCGGCGAACCATCCCTTAGCAAACTCGAAAAGAATTTTTCTCGCAGACTTACGAAAAGAAAACTTTGTTCTTTTCCCAGAAGGGTTTATATTAAATAAGGTTGCTGTGGATGCCTGTAGAGCAGCTGGCTTCGCTCCAAACGTGACATCTGTCGGCGAGGATATGGATGCATTAAAAGGATTAGTTTCTGCGGGAATAGGAATTACTTTGCTGCCCGAAAGTTCACTCTATGATTCGACTCCACGCTTCACAGTGAAAATGGCAATCGAAAATCCAGCCATAACACGAACTGTAGGCGTGATTTATCCGACTAACCGTGAACTTGGCCCCTCCGAACAAGTATTTTTAAAATTTATTGATACCTTCTTCTCAAGACTGAATCAATTTTTATAGCACAATAAAAAATGCCCAGAGCTTAAATAAAGTGCTCTGGGCATTTCATGTTGCCGCAATTTTAGTATGAAATTGTTTGGGAATTGTTTGGGTGCCTGGCACTCGAACAATAATAAAAAAACGGTGAGGGACTGTTACAATCCCTCACCACTAGAAATTATTCGTTTACCGGTACTACCGCGCCGCCCCACTCATCCATGATGAATTGTTGGATTGCATCTGAATGCAGTACTTCTACTAAGCGTTTGATTGCTTCGTTGTCTTTATCTTCAGCACGAACAGCAATAATGTTCACATATGGAGATTCTGAACCTTCGATGGCAATTGAATCTTCCATAGGATTAATCTCTGCATCGATTGCGAAGTTAGAGTTGATTACTACTACATCCCCTTCGCCTTCCTCATAGTACGTTACTAGCATTTCTGGAGCAGAACTATTGTCGATTACTAAATTTTTAGGGTTCTCTACAATATCATCTAAAGTTGCCGAAGCTTTGTCGACACCTTCTTTTAACTTAATAAGACCTTGAGCCTCTAAAAGAGATAAGAAACGGCCTTCTTCACTTGGATTGTTAGAAATGATAACTGTTGCGCCATCCGGTAATTCATCTAATGACTTATATTTTGTTGAGTAGATTCCCATTGGTTCAATGTGAATTCCGCCAGCATTTACAAAATCATAGCCTTTATCAGCGATTTCAGTTTCAAGATAAGGAATGTGCTGGAAGTAGTTTGCATCTAGATCACCAGATTCAAGATCTTGGTTAGGCATTACATAATCTTGGTAAGGCTTGATATCCAGCTCGATACCTTCTTCAGCCAAGATTGGTTTAGCTTGTTCTAAAATCAAGTCATGTAAACCGTTTGAAGCACCAATTGTTATAGTAACCGGTTCTCCTTTTGCAGTTGTTTCTTCTTCAGTAGAACCATTTGTTGAAGTGTTTGTTTCTTCTTCTTTAGCAGAACCACATGCTGCTAACGCAAGTACGACTACTGATAGTACTAAGAATGATAAAAATTTCTTCATGTTGTCTTTCCCCTTTTCTACTATTTCTTCTATATGTGAACGGCCAAACCGTCTGCACCTATTTCAAAAACCTGACTAACGTTTATCTGTCTTTGTTGTTATAAAGTCTCCAATAAATTGAATAATAAACACGATAATTAAAATGATAATCGTTGCCATTAACGTTACATCGTCTCGGCTTCGTTGGAATCCATCGATAAATGCGGCGTTTCCTAATCCGCCGGCACCGATAATACCCGCCATTGCTGTGTAACCAACTAATGCAACAGCTGTGACTGTAATACCAGATAGCAATGCTGGCAACGACTCAGGAATTAACACTTTCCAAATAATTGTTGAAGTTTTCGCTCCCATCGAACGAGCTGCTTCAATAACACCCTTATCAATTTCTCTTAAAGCGATTAGCACTAAACGTGCATAGAAAGGTGCTGCACCAATAATAAGTGCTGGCAGGGCTGCTTCAACTCCACGAATTGTCCCTAATAAGAACTTCGTAAATGGAATCAATAGAATAATTAACACGATAAATGGAATGGATCTGAAAATGTTTACAATTGATCCTGTCAAGAAATTAACGATTTTGTTTGCCCAAATTTGGTTTGGACTTGTTAAAAATAGTAAAATCCCGATTATTAAACCAAGAACAAAGGTAACTCCTGTTGCAATAACTGTCATATATAGGGTTTCGTAAGTGGCTTCCCACATCTTCACCCAATCAACATTTGGAAATAATTGATTAAACATGGTCAATCACCTCCGCTTGAATTTCACGTGACTCTAAAAGCTTAAATGCTTCTTCCACCTGGTTTGGTTTGCCATCTATTTGTACAATCAATGTTCCATATGGCCCACTTGTAGTTTGTGTAATGTTACCGTGAACAATATTCACTTCAACATCAAATTCTTTTATAATTTGTGAAATGACCGGTTGTTCGGTTTTATTGCCAATGAATGTTAGCTTAACAATTTTCCCTGTTGGGTAATTCACAAGGATTTGTTCGATTGATTCCTTGGATTCTTTCGTTCCTGAAACCTGCATAACGAAATTCTTTGTTATTTCTGCTTGCGGATTTTGGAATACGTGCAGGACTTCTCCAGATTCTACAACTCGTCCAGCCTCCATAACCGCCACACGATGACAAATTTTGCGAATAACATGCATTTCATGGGTAATCAGGACAATTGTAAGCCCTAAACGCTTGTTAATATCAAGCAATAATTCTAAAATGGCATCTGTTGTTTCAGGGTCAAGAGCACTTGTTGCCTCATCACACAGCAATACTTCCGGGTTATTCGCCAGGGCTCTTGCAATCCCCACACGCTGCTTTTGTCCACCTGACAGCTGTGATGGATAGGCATTTTCACGTCCTGTTAAACCAACCAGATCGATTAGCTCGTTTACACGGCTCGCACGTTCTGCCTTCGGAACACCGGCAATTTCCAGAGGGAAAGCAATATTTTCTGCAACTGTACGGGACCAAAGCAAATTGAAGTGCTGGAAGATCATGCTGATTTTTTGTCGTGCTTGACGAAGCTTCGTACCAGAAATGGATGAAATCTGTTGCCCATTCACTTCTACCGTTCCTGTAGAAGGTTTTTCCAGACCATTTAACAGGCGAATCATCGTACTTTTACCGGCACCACTATAACCGATAATTCCAAATATTTCACCCTTGTTTATGGATAAATTAACATCTTTAACCGCCGTTAATTCTCCATTCTTCGTTTTATATATTTTGGATATATCCTTTAATTCAATCATAAATATAACTCCTTATTCTGCGCTTATCATGAATCGTAACTATGTATTCGGTCGAGCTGCTCGGGAAGAGCTTCTCTGAAATACTAGATTAATAAACTAGTAAACAAAAATCCCCTTCCACCAAGACAAGTAGAAGGGGACGTAAATGTACAATTTTACGTTAACCGTTCTCTTATCTTTCAAAGTATCCACTTCGCGTGACTTGGCACCTTTTCACATAATTGTGATGGTTGCCGGGTTTCATAGGGCACTTCCCTCCACCGCTCTTTATAAGAGTTACGATATTAAGTTTTAGATTATGGAAGTTACTTTACCATGTCAGTTCTATACTAGTCAACTACTTTTTTTCAACTTATCATATAGGAATGGTACAGATTGGAAAGCGTACACTTTTTCGACATTTCCTTGATCGCTGATTAATAAACATGGAACACTTTCAATTTGATACTCCATCGCGACACCTTCCAAGAAGTTAATATTAGCTTTCCCTAATGGTAAGTCCGGCAAAAGATTTTCAATCACATCCAACATTTTCGAGGCAACAGCACACGTTCCACACATAGGCGTATATAGATAAAAAGCAACTAAGGAATTTTCCTCCTGTTGTTGCTCCCAATTTTCAATTGTCCATTCTTTCATAATCATCATCCTATTTCATTTGTTTAGGCAATAAACAACATTCTTTACATTTCAAGTGATGAAGATAAATACTGCTTATGCACAGAGAATTTAGCATCACTTAGCAAATTAGCCAATACTTTTTTAGGAGCATTTGCCACTTCGATATATGTTCGAGGTATGAAAAGATGAACAGCCTCAGAATAAATTCTCTTTGTTAGCTTTCTCAACTTTTCACCTGAATTATCCGCATCAAATAATGTATAGAGTTTACATTCCTCAAATGGTTCTAGAAGATCTAATAATGCATCCTCGCTAATCGTACCATTTGTACAAATAATTTTAACATCCTCAGCAAAGATTGGTGCAATGTTTAACTTATCCGATCGACCCTCAACAATTATACACTTATCAACTATCATTTGCTTCACCCCACGATTTGTAGTTACACAGCTAAATAACGTCTTCAAATATGCATAAGGATAATGATTGAAAAGCACCGTTTTCAAAGTAGTGAAACCAGTGTCTTCCCTCACTGATTTTGCAAGTCAAGTCTTACAAAATATCAGTGAAATAAAAGAGTTGGTTACTTATTATATTTTTGTTGTAAAAAAAACGCCAGTGGTTTTCTGGCGTTTTTCTATATCATATTCATATTATGCGTCAATTAATTCATCATATTGCTCAGGAGTTAATAAAGCTTCCACTTCTGAAAGATCTGTTGGTTCAATTACAACCATCCAAGCCTGTTCGTAAGGTGATTCATTTACAAATTCTGGACTATCTTCAAGTTCGTTATTGATTTCAACTACTTTACCTGAAATTGGTGCGTATAGTTCTGAAACTGTTTTTACAGATTCAACACTACCGAATGGTTGGTTTAATTGGATTTCATCGCCAACTTGTGGAAGTTCAACGAAAACAATATCGCCAAGTTCAGATTGTGCAAAGTGTGTAATGCCTACACGTACTTTTCCATCTTCAACTTTAACCCATTCATGTTCTTTAGAGTAACGTAAATCTTTCGGTGTGCTCAACAAAAACCCCTCCAAATATATGTAATTCATACATGCTTAGTTTGACATATTTTTTTGCCAAAAACAAGATAGAGTGTAGCTTTATTTCCAAGATTCAGTGAAGTCTGTCTCTTTAAACCCTAAAGTTACTTTTTCGCCATCAGTCACGATTGGCCTTTTAATCAGCATACCGTCAGATGCCAGCAATTCTAGCTGCTCATCCTCCGACATTGAACCTAATTTATCCTTTAAGCCTAACTCTTTATACTTGTTGCCAGATGTATTAAAGAATTTCTTCAATGGAAGACCGCTTGTTTCCCAAATAGTTTTTAATTCATCCTTAGTTGGCGTCTGCTCTACAATATGGATTGCTTCAAATTCAATCCCATTATCCTTCAGCCACTTCTCAGCCTTCTTACAAGTTGTACAACGCGGATACTGAATCAATTTAAGTACCATTTCCATACTCCTTCACCCATTAAAATTTTATTTAGCTAAAGTATAGCAGAGAATTTGTTTGTGTACCTGGTCCACATATAATTCGAAATATTCAAAATAGTTTGCGGACCTGGTCCATA
>DAMDNS010000176.1:0-5968 GCA_032083605.1 Ureibacillus sp. | reverse complement strand
TTAAGCCCAGGTCGTTTTTGCTTGAATAGCACAGGGCTGCCTAACTTCGTTCTCACAAGTAAAGAAACTATAAAAAATACTGGACTAAGAACAATAACAGCTATTAAAGAAAGTATAAAATCCATAGGTCTTTTTACAAACCTTCTATAAATACCACCTTTGGAATTCTTCATTATTCTATCCACAACCCTTTAATAGTCTTAACGACTCTTTCTAAGTCCTCATCCGTCATTTTCGTATCAGACGGCAAACATACACCATTCTCAAATAATTTCTCCGATACACCTTCACCTATAAAATCATATTTCTCAAAGAAAGGCTGCATATGCATCGGTTTCCAAACCGGTCTTGACTCGATATTCTCAGTTTCCAAGGCATTAAATATATCAAGAGGTCTAACTTTACCAGACAATGTTATCGAGCTTAACCAATAGTTTGGGTCATCCCATTCATTACTAGGCATGAACTCAATGCCTTCAAGCCCACCAAGCTCTCTTTTATAGAACTCAAAAATGTAGTTCTTCTTGGCAACTCTTTGATCTAATACTTTAAGCTGTCCTCTACCAATTCCAGCAACAACATTACTCATGCGATAATTAAAACCTAATTCGCTATGTTGATAGTGCCTTGCTTGATCCCTAGATTGAGTTGCCCAGAATCTCGCCTTAGCAATTCTTTCTTCATTATTAGAAACAAGCATTCCACCCCCAGAAGTTGTGATAATCTTGTTTCCATTAAAAGAGAAGATCCCATAGTCACCGAAAGTTCCAGTATGCTTACCTTTATAGTAAGTACCTAATGACTCCGCTGCATCTTCTATTACCGCAACATGATGTTTCTTACAAATATCCATTATCTTATCCATATCTGCAGATAAGCCATATAAATGAACAATAATGACTGCCTTTACTTCTGGGTACTTCTCAAATGCTTCTTTTAAAGCTTTCGGACTCATATTCCAGGTTTCATAATCACTATCTATAAAAACTGGGATCGCATTTTGATAGATGATTGGATTTGCCGTAGCTGAGAATGTAAGTGTCGGACAGAAAACAATATCCTCTTCCCCTACTCCCGCGGCTTTAAGTGCTAAATGAATAGCAGCTGTTCCAGAAGAAAGCGCCGCTGCAGATTTAGAACCAACCTTTTCAGCTAGCTCTCTTTCAAATCCATTTACGTTTTCCCCAAGGGGTGCAATCCAGTTTGTATCAAAAGCTTCCTTTACATATTGCATTTCATAACCCTCATCACTCATATGTGGTGAAGAGAGGAATATTCTTTCTTTCACTTTTGTCGGTTCCATCTTCTAGACTTCCTTCCCTAGTTAGGTTAATATTTTAGTAGATTAGGACTTAATTAGAATCTGTTATTCTTCCAAATAACTACTAAACCACTAAAATTGTTATCTACTACTGATAGCCACCTCGTAATATCTATTCAATCTACCAAACAAATACGAAATAGATATTCTTGCAATTATCACTCTAAACCGAGTTTCTTCCTATTATATATACCATTCAATCAATCTATAATTCTCACTAAAAACGCCTCAAACCCTTATCCCGCAAGGTTTCTAGCGTTCAATCTAACCACGATAGTCAGTTCCGCATCTCCATTCAATAATTCCCTATTATGCTAAGTCTCCGAAAGCCCTCAAGTGTACGTTATCAAATTCATTTTTAGCGTTTTATTTTTATCGATTGTCCAATGACAAGTATGAGATATAGTGTTTTTTTAGTAACGTTGAATAGTAATACCTTCACTTCTTTACAACCCTTTATTACATCTTAAAAAAGCACCTTGAAGCGTTGGTGGTATGTCTAGCATTCTATTACGTTATCTAAATACGATTTTAGCTTCGTTTTGTACATTCAATCTGTTGCCGGAGTATTCTCACACAAAAAAAGCCTTATAAATCGACCTTCGAGAGCCTATAATATTACCAATGGCCGTTTAATTTATTTCAAAGTGACCTCAAGAGCAGTATGCAATATAGATAAAACATATATTTTCTATATCAATGAATTACCGGCGCACTCCGTTTTTACACATACAAATGATATTTTGTCTCATTAAAAAGCATTTTAGACTCACTTTCTATATTATATTTCCTGACCAAGTAGTCGGTAAATATCTGTGGATTACTAGACCTTCCTATGACTTTTTCTACAAATAAGGAACATCCTCGTTTTCATGATTATGATTATTGTCATTATCGCTTACATGAACATCACATAAAATCATTCCATCTTTGTAAGTATAAATTCCATTTTCTGGGCAAGGTGTAATTTTAATTTCCAACATATATGTATTAAAGGCGATTTCACTATGAACTAGGTTTTTAGAGATTAAATGCGTTTTATAAGCTTGGCCAATTTCCAAACGATTTGAATATTGCACACTTCTTCTTTTGCTTTTTCTATAATTACCGCAATACTTGCTATAGCAATAGATGTAACAATCCCAATTAATACAAGTACTGCCAGTAACTCCATTAAAGTATAGCCCTTCCTATCAAAACTTCTTTTCACTTTCTCTTTAAAATTCTATCCATTTCCTTCACCCCAATACGAATCACTCATTCTAAAACCTAGGGCATATTCATAATTTACCTATAATATAATAGTTAAAACAAAAGATTAGGGCATCTAACCCTCCCTCACACCACACTACTGACAACAGGCGTATCTAAGGTGTTCTTGCAACCCACAGCATAGTCGAGTGCCTCCATTGATAAAGGTAAGAAGGCGGTCACCTATTGTTTCATCTCTATTTCATTGTGATGGTTACTTCATTCACCTTTTCCTTCAAATATTCCAATAGTTCATCGCGAATTTCTTCGTTTTCCAACGCCATATCGATTGTCGTTTTCACAAACCCAATTTTTTCACCGACATCGTATCGTTTGCCTTCAAAATCATAGGCGTATACTTTTTGGCTTTCATTTAAATTTTGAATGGCATCGGTTAATTGGATTTCTCCACCTGCACCTGTTTGTTGCAGGCCTAAGAATTCAAAAATTTCAGGTGTTAGTACATAGCGTCCCATGATCGCTAGATTGGATGGAGCCGTCCCTTGTTTTGGCTTTTCTACAAAGGTACTTACTTCAAAACGTCTTCCCTCTGAAGAGATTGGGTCAATAATTCCATAACGATGTGTTTCATTACTTGGAACTGTTTGAACACCAATAACTGATGAACCGGTTTCGTTATATTGTTCAATCAATTGTTTTGTACATGGATTTTCTGCTTGTACAATGTCGTCACCAAGTAATACTGCGAACGGTTCATCCCCAATAAAATTACGTGCACACCATACCGCATGTCCTAATCCTTTTGGTTCTTTTTGACGGATATAGTGTATTTCCACCTTTGACGATTGGTTTACTTTTTCCAACAGCTCAAGCTTTCCTTTTTCTATTAAGTTTGCTTCAAGCTCAAAGTTTCGATCGAAATGGTCTTCAATTGCTCGTTTCCCTTTTCCTGTTACGATTATAATATCTTCAATCCCAGAAGCAATTGCCTCTTCAACGATATACTCGATTGTAGGTCGATCTACAATTGGCAACATTTCCTTAGGCATGGCTTTTGTTGCTGGCAGGAAACGTGTCCCTAAACCTGCTGCAGGTATAATGGCTTTTTTGACTTTCTTCATATTATAGTCATCCTCTCTGTTTACTTTTTCACTTTATCTACATTTAATAGTTCAAGCATTTTCTTTTTATATGCTTCCACACCAGGTTGGTCAAATGGATTTACTTCTAAGAGGTAAGCACTCATGGCACAAGCCTTCATAAAGAAGTAAATCAGATAGCCTAAGTGATAAGCATCTAGTTTTTTCAGTTCCAGTTGGATGACTGGCACACCACCTTCAGCATGGGCAATTGCCGTACCCTGTTTTGATGTGGCATTAATATGGTTAAAACTCCGATCACTTAGGTAGTTTAAATTGTCTTCATTACGCTGATCATATGGCACATGATAATCATCTGTTATCTCATGAAAATGAAGCAAGGTTTCAAACAGGATGGGGCTTCCATCCTGTATAAATTGGCCAATAGCATGTAAATCCGTTGAGTAATTCACCGTTGCCGGGAATAGTCCCTTTTGGTCTTTTCCTTCACTTTCACCAAATAATTGCTTCCACCAATCATGGAAGTTTGCTAAAGCCGGCTCAAAGGAAGCCAGTAGTTCCACTTTATAGCCAAGAGAATATAGGGCATGACGAATCACGGCATAGCGATAGGCTTCGTTACGCTCTAGGTCCTCTTCTTTTAATAATGTTGCTGCCTCTTTCGCTCCATCCAGTAATTGTGCGATATCCACACCTGATACCGCAATCGGTAATAATCCCACAGGAGTCAAAACCGAATATCTTCCACCGATATTAGATGGAATCACAAATTGACGATAACCATGGGATACGACCATTTCTCTTAGTAATCCGGAACCAGAATCTGTCGTGATAATTATCCGTTGATTAGATTCTCCTTCGTATCGCTTTTCCATATATTGACGCAACACGCGGAAAGCTAAAGCCGGTTCCATTGTTGAGCCTGATTTTGAAATGACGTTAATATAAACCTCTTTATCTTCAAGACTAGTTAATAATTGGTTGATATAAGCGCCACTCATGTTTTGACCTACATAGACCACTTCAATGCCATTTGGATGATTCCCGAAATACGGTGTTAACGCATCCTGAATGGCTTTTGCTCCAAGGTAGGAACCCCCAACTCCGATGACTACTAATACATCGGCTTTTTCTTTAATTTCATTAGCTATTGTTTCAATTGAATTGATGAGATCCTGATTCTCTTCTAAAGGAGCGTTTACCCAACCTGTTAATTCATCCTCCGTTTCTTCTAAAAGGCGATGAATGGCCGCTACAGAAGAAGTGTACTTAGAATAATCTATGTCTAGAAATTGCTCATTCAAAATGGTCGTTTGTAGTAATTGCGTCGCCACATTCTTCCCTCATTTCTTTTGCCAGGATTATAAGTGAATACCTTAGACTGACATTTTTAACGTACTATGCTCCGAACTTCGCCATTTGTTATTTGCTGCGGAAACAATTTCTTTTTTAATGTCGTCTATTTCTAGAGACTGTAATCTAAGTAGTAATTCATGAAGATCATCTGTTTCCAAGGCGTTTGCTTTCCCCACATGAATACTAGGGTAGATATGCTGTTCTTGGATTTCTTCTGGTTTTAAAAGTTCTTCATACATTTTTTCTCCTGGGCGGATGCCGGAGAACTTGATGGCGATTTGGTCCTCTGTGTAACCCGAAAGGCGGATCAAGTTGCGTGCTAAGTCTACGATTTTCACAGGTTCTCCCATATCTAGCACGAATACTTCTCCGCCTCGTGCAAGCGTTCCTGCCTGTAATACCAGACGGGATGCTTCAGGAATTGTCATGAAGTATCTTGTCATGTCTGGATGTGTCACCGTTACTGGACCACCTGCTGCAATTTGCGCTTTGAATCGAGGGACCACACTACCTCGTGAACCGAGCACATTGCCAAATCGTACGGCTGCATAAATCGTTTCACTACGGGTAGCAAGATTCTGGATAATCATTTCGGCCACTCGCTTTGTTGAACCCATAACATTCGGTGGATTGACCGCTTTATCTGTTGACACTAGGACAAAGTTGGAAACTACGTATTCGTTTGCCGCGTCTGCAACATTTTTTGTCCCAAACACGTTGTTTTTAATAGCTTCTCTTGGATTGTATTCCATTAATGGCACATGCTTATGTGCCGCTGCGTGATAAATTACATCCGGTAAATGGGAACCTACCACTTCAAAAATACGTTCTCTATCTTGTATATCTGCAATAATCGGGATAATTTCTGTTCCTTCACTGGCCAAGGATTCGATAAGCTCCATATGAATCGTGTAAATGGAGTTTTCCCCATGCCCAAGTAATAGAAGTTTTTTCGGCTGGAATTTTAGAACCTGGCGAC
>DAMDNS010000175.1:0-5970 GCA_032083605.1 Ureibacillus sp. | reverse complement strand
TGATTGTGATACCACATTCGTACCCTCTTGCTACTTCTTTAGCGTCATCTTTGAAACGTTTTAGCGAATCTAATTCCCCTTCAAATACAACGATACCTTCGCGAATGATACGAACGCCAGAGTCACGAGTAATTTTACCTTCCGTTACATAAGAACCAGCGATTGTACCAACTTTAGATACTTTAATTGTTTGACGAACTTCAGCTTGCCCGATAATTTTTTCTTCAAATTCTGGGTCAAGCATCCCTTTCATCGCCGCTTCGATTTCTTCGATTACTTTGTAGATAATACGGTGTAAACGAATATCTACGCCTTCTTCGTCTGCAGCACGTTTTGCATTTACGTCAGGACGAACGTTAAATCCAATAACGATTGCGTTGGAAGCAGCAGCTAATGAAATATCAGATTCCGTGATAGCACCAGCACCAGTGTGAATAATTTTCACGTTTACGCCTTCTACATCGATTTTCATAAGAGATGCAGCCATTGCTTCTACAGTACCTTGTACGTCTGCTTTTACAATTAAGTTTAGTTCTTTTACTTCGCCATGAGACATTTGCTCAAATAAGTTGTCTAATGTTACGCGTTGTTTTTCAGAACGGTTTGCTTGAATTGCAGTCATTGCACGAGATTCACCCACTTGACGGGCAGTTTTCTCATCTTCAAAGACTACGAAACGGTCGCCAGCCTGTGGCACTTCGTTAATACCAGTGATTTCTACTGGAGTAGATGGACCCGCTTCTTTCACACGGCGACCAAGGTCGTTTACCATTGCGCGGACACGTCCATAAGCGTGACCTACTACAATTGGATCACCAACACGTAAAGTTCCGTCTTGAACTAATAATGTTGCAACTGAACCTCTACCTTTATCCAACTGTGCTTCAATTACTGAACCAATAGCTGAACGATTTGGGTTCGCTTTTAATTCCGCTACTTCGGACACTAATAGTATCATCTCTAAAAGCGTATCAATACCTTCGCCTTTTAAGGCAGATATTGGAACGAAAATTGTCTCACCGCCCCAATCCTCAGGTACTAAGCCGTGTTCAGTTAATTCTTGCATTACACGGTCTGGATTAGCAGATGGCTTATCCATTTTGTTTACTGCTACGATGATTGGCACTTCTGCCGCTTTTGCGTGGTTGATGGCCTCAACTGTTTGAGGCATTACGCCGTCATCGGCTGCCACAACAATAATTGCTAAGTCCGTAATACTTGCACCACGAGCACGCATTGTTGTAAACGCAGCATGTCCTGGCGTATCTAGGAACGTAATTTTCTTGCCATCAATGTTTACTTGGTAAGCACCGATATGCTGTGTAATCCCGCCTGCCTCACCAGCAGTTACTTTCGTATTGCGGATGGAGTCAAGCAATGTTGTTTTACCATGGTCAACGTGCCCCATGATTGTTACAACTGGTGGACGTACAGATTGGTCTTCCTCAGATTCTTCAGTTTGCTCGAAGTAAACATCTAGATCTGTTTTATCTACACGAATTTCTTCTTCCACTTCTACGCCGTAATCAGCACAGATAAGCTCGATTGCATCTTTGTCTAATTCTTGGTTGATCGTTGCCATAACGCCAAGCATGAATAATTTTTTGATGATTTCAGATGGTTCGCGGTGAAGCTTTTTCGCTAGTTCTGCAACTGATAAAGATTCATAAAACGTAATTTTTTCCGGCAACTCTTTTGGAGCTTGTGGAATTGTTGGTTGGTGCGTTTTTGGATGGCGGCGTTTGCCTCCATGAATACCTGGTTTTTTGCGTTGCTGGCTATTGTTGAAGCCGCCTTTATTTTTATTATTATTTGAGTTGTTATTATTATTTTGGGACATATTTCGATTTTGGTTACCTTTTGCATTCTTAAATTTTTCGCCACTATTTTGTGACATTGGTCTTTGTTCATTCGATGAGTTGCTTGATGGACGACTCGCTGAATGATTGTTCGATGGTCTGTTTGCTGAACCTGATTGCGGTCTGCTTGACGAACCATTTTGAGGTCTGTTTGCCGAACCATTTTGAGGCCTGTTTGCCGAACCATTCGATGGTCTATTGCCCTGTCCATTCGATGGTCTATTCGAAGAACCATTTGCTGGACGATTTGGACGGTTTTGTTGGCCGTTGGATTGTGTTCTTTGGCCACCCGGTGCAGTTTGTTTCTTTTCTTGACGTGCTTCTGAGTTTCTTGGTGCAGAACTAGATCCTTTAAATACAGAATCCAATTTAGTAACAGCATCACCTTCAAGCGTAGACATATGATTAGAAACCGTAACGTTTAGCTTTTTAAGTTCTTCTATTACTTCTTTACTTGATTTATTTACCTTTTTCGCATATTCATGAACTCTTACTTTGGTCATCTGCTCACCCCCGATTAATTTTCGTTGAGTAGACTAGACATCTTTTTCGCAAATCCACTATCTACAATAGCTATTGCGACACGTGCTTCTTTACCAATTGCAGTCCCTAGCTGGTAGCGATCACCAAACACATGATACTCAACGTTATAATACGTACATTTATCTTGAATCTTCTTGCTAGAATTTTTTGAGGCATCAGACGCTAGTAGTACCAGCTTAGCTTTATTTGTACGTATTTGATTCACTACTAACTCTTCCCCGGTAACGATCTTCCTAGCTCTAGCTGCGAGGCCAAGTAATTGGAGTAGTCTTTCACTCATAAGATAGACTCCCTGCGAATGAGTTTAATCAATTCATCATAAACCTCTTCTGGAATCTTCACTTCTAGTTGGCGTTCTAATATATTTTTCTTCCGCGCAGTTTCCACTGCCTCTTCCGATTTTGAAATATAAGCACCACGTCCAGATTTCTTGCCCGTTATATCAACCGATACTTCGCCTTCTTTTGAGCGAACAACACGTATCATTGATTTTTTAGGCAAGCTCTCGCCTGTTA
Source organism: Ureibacillus sp. (assembly GCA_032083605.1). Taxonomy (GTDB): domain Bacteria; phylum Bacillota; class Bacilli; order Bacillales_A; family Planococcaceae; genus Ureibacillus. Next base: position 3,053 of record DAMDNS010000175.1, on the reverse strand, counting down.
CGACACATTTGCGTAAAGGAACCTTTCTTTGTGTTGCCATAAGAATTCACCTTCCCTTGGAGAATAAGCACTTTTTTGCAAACTACTTCTATGCTCGATCAGGAGCAATGAGGCTTATTCTTCGTCGTCTTGATAAAGATCGTATGCCACATCTTCATCGTAGAAATCGCTATCGTTATCAGCCTCGTCAGCTGGAATGAAACGACTTGATTCGTTTGGATAAATACCCGCTTCACGCGCATCTGTTTCACTCTTGATATCGATTTTCCAGCCAGTTAACTTCGCTGCAAGACGTGCATTTTGACCACGTTTACCGATAGCAAGTGATAATTGATAGTCAGGTACAACAACTGTAGTTGACTTTTCTTCTTCGTTTACGATTACATCAAGTACTTTTGATGGGCTTAAAGCATTTGCAACGAATACGATCGGATCTTCTGACCATTCTACTATGTCAATTTTCTCTCCGTTTAACTCGTTTACAATATTTTGTACACGGGCACCTTTAGCACCTACACAAGCACCTACTGCATCAATTTCCGGATTGTGGGCATAAACGGAAATCTTGGAGCGATCTCCAGCCTCACGAGCAATTGATTTAATTTCTACGATACCTTCAAAAATTTCTGGAACTTCCATCTCGAAAAGTCTGCGAAGCAATCCTGGATGTGTACGAGAAACAATTACTTGAGGTCCGCGAGTTGTACGCTCTACTTTTGTAATGTAAACGCGAATGCGGCTTTGTGGTCGATATACTTCACCTTGAATTTGTTCATTGACAGGTAATGCCGCCTCAACTTTGCCTAAGCTTACATAAATGTTGCGGGCATCTTGGCGTTCAATTGTTCCATTTACAATATCATCAGTACGGTCTACATATTCTTCGTAGATAATGCCGCGCTCTGCTTCACGAACTCGTTGCGTAACAACCTGTTTAGCTGTTTGAGCAGCAATACGGCCAAAGTTGCGAGGTGTAACCTCTTGTTCTAATACGTCACCGATTTCATAGGCAGGATTTATTTCCTTTGCATCCTCAAGAGAAATTTGAAGACGGTCATCTTCTACCTCATCTACTACATCTTTACGTGAATAGACTAGCATTGAACCCTTCTCTAAGTTTAAATCTATACGTACATTCTGTGCTTGATTAAAGTTTCGTTTATATGCAGTTACTAACGCCGCTTCGATTGCTTCAACTATTACGTCTCTTGAAATTCCCTTTTGTTGCTCCAGAGCAGTTAAAGCATCCAGTAAATCACTACTCATTTTGTTCACTCCTAATATTCAGTTATGATGAAAAATCGATAGCAAGTCGTGCTTTTGCGATTTTGTCATTTTCAATAAAAACAGTTATTTTACGTGTTTTGATGCGAACTTCAAGTTCTAAGCCTTCTTCAGTATATGATCTTAGGTAACCTTGGAATTCTTTCATATCTTTTATTGGCTCGTATGTTTTCACATAGATAAATTTGCCTACTGATTTTTCAAAGTCCGATTCTTTTTTCAATGGTCTTTCAGCACCTGGTGAAGAAACTTCTAAATAGTAGTTTTGCTCGATTGGGTCTTTTTCATCCAGAATTTCACTTAGACGCTCACTAACGAGCGCACATTGCTCAATATCAATGCCGCCTTCTGGTGTATCAATATATACACGAAGGAACCAATTGCGTCCCTCTTTTAAAAACTCAATTTCGACAAGTTCAAGGTTCAACTCTTCTACAATTGGCGTAACAAGTTCTTCAATTACTGACGTTACTTTGCTCATAGTATCCTCCCAACGTAATTGTCTCTTGCCTTATTTCACAAATGATCGGTTTCTATATACTAAAATTTCACTAAAAAGCGAGATTTTATGCCTTTTCATACTAATTTTTGGATACAAGCCAACCCAATCAGCATAAAAACAGAAATTCCACCAGGGCATGGTGAAATTCGAAATGACGTACCGAATGTGTCTGTAAGAAAAATTTGGATAGGCGTAACAACAGAAAAGAGCGGGAAAAGCCCCACTCTTTTGCTGCAAAACTATCAACAAATTATTACCATTACGATAACACAATTTTATACTTAATGCAAATTTACGCAAATGTGTTACATAATTGGTAACTTAAACACAAGTTCTATTTAAAACAATGAAAGCTGGTTTGCATCAGGCAAGCCTTCTAAACAGCCTAGGGTATCCATATACTCAATCAGCGATTTCGAAACTCTGCCTCGTTGCTGCAGATCTTCCTTCGATAAAAATTCACCATCTTGTCTTGCCGCAACGATAGCTTTTGCCACGTTGGTACCCAATCCAGGAATCGCGTCGAATGGAGGAATTAACGTATTGCCTTCAATGATAAACTCACTTGCTTGCGAGCGGTATAAGTCAACTTTCTGGAAGCTCATACCACGTTCGCACATCTCGAGTGCAAGCTCTAATACTGTTAATAAATCCTTTTCCTTTTTTGAAGCATCTAAACCTTTAGCATTTATATCATCTATACGTGAGCGAATCATGGCCGAACCCTGCGTCATCGCGATCAAATCGAAGTCACTTGCACGGACAGTAAAGTATGCTGCGTAATATAAAATAGGATGATGCACTTTAAACCAAGCTATACGCACCGCCATCAATACATAGGCAGCCGCATGGGCTTTCGGGAACATGTATTTAATCTTCTTGCAGGAATCGATATACCATTCCGGTACACTTTGTGCACGCATCTCCGCTTCCATGTCATCTGTCAAGCCCTTCCCTTTACGAACGGACTCCATGATTTTGAAGGCAAAGCTTGGCTCCAGTCCTTGGTAGATCAAGTAAACCATGATGTCATCACGACAACCGATTACTTCGGAAAGGACACAAGTACCGTTTTGAATTAATTCTTGTGCATTTCCTAGCCAAACGTCTGTCCCGTGGGATAATCCTGAAATTTGGACAAGCTCACTAAACGTTGAAGGCTTCGTATCTTCCAGCATCTGACGAACAAATCGTGTACCGAACTCAGGAATTCCAAGCGTACCTGTTTTTGTGCCAATTTGTTCAACCGTTACACCAAGAGACTCAG
>DAMDNS010000174.1:2930-5972 GCA_032083605.1 Ureibacillus sp. | reverse complement strand
AATAGAAGAAACTATGTTCATTAACGTTTTGTTGTTCAGTTTTCAAGGTTCATTTCATCACTTTTTCAACAGCGACTTTTCTATAATATCATGTCATCATTCCGGTGTCAACAACTTTTTTAAAAAAAGTTTTTTTGATCATTCGAGACAACTTTTATATCTTAACAACTTATCAATGGAAAGTCAATAACTTTCTTAATTTCTTAATAAGTTTTTTAATACGTCACCGCAGCGACTTTTACTATATTACATTGAGTCATAGTACATGTCAACAAATTTTAATGGAGAAATTGAATTAATGTTTCAGCCTATTTAACTTTCTATATTTATATCTAGTTGCATTCAACGCCCCTTACTATAGAAGAAAAGAAATACCGCTCTACAGAAACTCCCCCTCTAATGACTTCACTTATAAAAATAAAAAAGTGTAAACAAAGTCAAAAGACTTTATCTACACTCCTATATGATCAGCTTATAGATTTTTTTCGTACCATTGCTTTGCAGCCTGGACTTCATTCACGGTTAGCTGATGTCCGCGATTTTCCCAATGTACGTCTACTGATGCTCCGGCAGTTATTAATAATTCTTGAAGCTCCACCGATTCTTGTTGGGGGCAAATGGGATCATTCGTACCAGCGGCAATAAACACTTTCGTTCCTTTTAAGTCCGGCATATCAATGCCACGTCTAGGTACCATTGGATGATGTAAAATAGCACCCTTTAATGCATTTTTATAATGGAATAAAAGACTCGCCGCAATGTTAGCTCCATTAGAGTAGCCAATTGCTACGATATTTTGGCGATCAAAATTATAATCCTTTGATGCATCTTCTAAAAATTGATTTAGCTCATTTGTACGGAAGATTAAATCTTCTTCATCAAATACACCTTCCGCCAGGCGTTTGAAGAAACGAGGCATGCCGTTTTCTAAGACATTTCCTCTAACACTTAGAATTGAATTTTCCGGATCTACGATATCTGCTAGCGGTACTAGATCATTTTCGGTTCCTCCTGTTCCGTGAAGTAAAAGTAAAACTGGCTTATTCGGATTTGTACCTTTTTTAAATATATGCTTCATTATTATTGCCCTCCGTAGTTTTAAAATTAACCTGGTCTTTTAATAGAGAATACTTCCCCTATTTTTGCATAGTCCGCCCCGGCTAAACGGCTGACCGGGTTTAGTTTCTCCGCAGTAATTCGGCCGTTAATTTCATATATTTCTTCATCCAAATGGAACTGAACCACCTCACCGATGATGACATCACATACAATTCGATCTTCTTTTTCCATATGGATTGCTTTTATCAGCTTGCATTCCATTCGCACTTTCGCTTCTTTTATCCCGGGTACACTTAGTAATTCGCTGTTAACTCGGGTCATTTTTGCAAGCTCCAGTTCACTTTCATTGTAAGGTAATGAGGCAGCTGTTTCATTTACCTTCGCCACATTGTCTTGGTCTACAATATGAACAACAAATTCTCCATTACTCTGTATATTTCTTGCGGTATCTTTAATACTTCCCCCCTCCCTTTGAATGGCTAAAGAAATCATTGGAGGATATGCACACACAATATTGAAATAACTAAAGGGTGCTCCATTCACAACTTCTTCATCTGAAATCGAGGTGACGAACGCAACGGGCCTTGGAATAATTGCCCCTTTAAGTATTTTAGAAACATCACGTTCACTAATAGTATTCGGGTTAATGGAAATCATGCATTATCACTCCTTAGTCAAGAGGTTTAACTTCTATAGGGATAAGAGACTTCTCTAAACGATCACGGAATCCTTCATATTGAACGGGCAGCATTAATTGTTGCCCCATCGTTTCGTAGGACTCATCATGAACAAAGCCTGGTGGATCTGTGGCGATTTCAAATAAAATTTCCCCTGATTCACGGAAGTAAATCGCATTAAAGTAGTTGCGATCTTTTATTTCAGTAACACGTTGATCTAGATTCATCGCATATTCTTGCCACTCCTGGTGATCTGCATCATCATTTGCTCGCCATGCTATATGGTGGACTGTTCCTACACCCATTGTCCCTCGCACTCCAGTAGTCATTTTCACATCAATAATATTGCCGATATCAGCAGTTGCTTTAAAACGAGTATAATCTCCTTCAGTTCCTACAAGCTCAAGTCCCATTACTTCAACAAGAGTTGAGGCAGTTGCTTGTGGTCGGACGGAATATAAAACTGCTCCACCGAAGCCTTTAATAGCTACTTCTTTTGATACGCCTCCAAAAGTCCATGGGTTTAGCTCACCTTCTTCACGTTCAACGATTTCAAGATGCAGACCATGTGGATCGTCAAATTGAAGATAGGTTTCCCCAAAACGCTCTGCCTCGCCATATTCAATACCGAAATGTGTTAAACGGTTTCTCCAAAAACCCATTGCCCCTGATGGTACAACATAAGACGTCACACCTACTTGACCATCACCGATTCTGCCTTGATATGCATTTGTCCACGGGAAGAATGTAATGATTGAACCCGGTTTACCTCCCTCGTTACCAAAATATAAGTGATATGTTCCTGGGTCATCGAAATTAACGGTTTGTTTTACTAAACGCAACCCTAATACACCTGCGTAAAAATCTATATTTTCTTGTGGATGGCCAACGATTGCCGTAATGTGGTGTATCCCTGTTGTATGTTTTTTCATCATTTTCCTCCTAAGCTTATGTCTATGAAATCTGAGCACCTCCCTCAAAGTCTCATTTAAGTGATTTGCTCAAATTTCACTTTTAGTAAATCTACATTATTCACTTACATCACAACACATGCAAAAGCTTTGTGCATGTGTTGTGATTTGTAAGCGATTTACTTATTACGTCCTTTGGTCGATTTCTCCAGTTGTTGTCGGAGCTAATCGAGCACCTTCCGCTTTTCTTTTTGTCTAGCTTCAGGTGCTAGCTCCTCGACAACTTCGAATTCGCCTGCAAGGACAAAAAGCGTCCTTTGGTCGATTTCTCCAGTTGTTATCGGAGCTAATCGAGCACCTTCCGCTTTTCTTTTTGTCTAGCTTCAGGTGCTAGC
>DAMDNS010000174.1:0-2830 GCA_032083605.1 Ureibacillus sp. | reverse complement strand
TTTGGTCGATTTCTCCAGTTGTTATCGGAGCTAATCGAGCACCTTCCGCTTTTCTGTTAGCGAATTGTTTTTAAGGCTGTTGTCCAAGGGATTACTTGGTCCAGCATTTGATTTACCGAATCGGCTTGCACTTCTTTTGGTTTGAAGTCAGTGCCATTTTCAAAATCTGTGAATAAGGATAATGCAGGGTGTACACGAACATCGGCTACCAATAATTCTCCTAAGATTCCGCGCAAGTGTTCCGCTGCACGAGCTCCCCCTACCGAACCATAAGAAACAATTCCAGCGGCTTTGTTATTCCACTCTTCACGTAAGTAATCTAATGCATTTTTAAGTGCCCCTGTAATAGAGTGGTTATATTCTTGCACGATGAATACGAAACCATCTTGAGCCGCTACCGCCTGAGACCAAGCTTCTGCTCCTGATGCATCACCGCCGGCCTCCCCTAATAATGGTAGCTTGTAATCCGCAATATCAATAATTGTGTAGTTTGCGTCTCCGCGTTTGTCTGCTAGTTCTTTAACCCAAGCTCCTACTTGAGGGCTTACACGTCCATCACGAGTCGATCCTAAAATAATACCGATGTTTAATTGTGTCATTGGTTGTTCCTCCTCTTGTTTTTTACCAAATAATTTATTTAAAAAACCCATCTTAAAATAGTCAGCTCCTTCTTATTCGTACTCTTTCTCGAAGTGTTTTGTACTGCGAATTGTATCGAGTGGTCTAACTAATTTTTCGATTTCGTCGCGTTTTTCTTCAAAAAATGGCGGCAATGATAATTTTTCGCCTAGTGTTTCGTATGGCTCATCACCCATAAAACCAGGACCATCCGTTGCCAATTCGAATAAAATTGAAGGAGCTACATTTGAATATAATGAACCGAAATAATAGCGTTCTACAAATCCTGAGTTTGGTAATTTAAAACCTTGTAAACGTTGTTGCCATGCATCCAGCTCCGAACGGTCATCTACGCGGAAAGCCGTATGATGAACCGTACCAAAACCTTGTCTTGCTTGCGGAAGAACTGTGTTGTACTCAAGGATGACTTGCGCCCCATTTCCACCCTCTCCCATTTCGAACAGATGGAATGAATCTTCACTTGCCACTTCTCTCATAAAGAATACTTTTTCAAGAACCTCTTTAAGGTAATCGAAGTAAGATGTACGAACAAAAATGGGTCCTAAGCCCGTAATCGCATATTCCAACGGGATTGGGCCATCCTGCCATGGCTTTCCAGATGCAACACCTTCATTGAATTCATCAGAAATCAACTGATATTGTTGATCGTCAAAATCAACGAAGCTTAAAACTTTTTTACCGAATTGTTCTTTAATTCCCGTATGCTTCACTTCCAAACGAGTAAAACGCTTTTCCCAATAATCTAGAGCAGCATCATTTGGCACTCGGAATGATGTTTTTGATATCTCGTTTGTACCGTGTATCCCTTTAGGAATGCCAGGAAAATCAAAGAATGTCATATCTGTACCCGGACTACCAACGTCATCTGTAAAATATAAATGATATGTTTTAATATCATCCTGGTTAACAGTTTTCTTTACTAAACGAAGTCCAAGTGTATAAGTGAAGAAATCATAGATTTTTTCCGCACTGCTAGTAATGGCCGTTACGTGGTGAAGGCCTTTTAATTCGTTCATTTTTTACTCCTCCCATACAATATCTCGAATTCGAGATATTTAGTTAAAAAAATTATATAACTCACATCTCTATCATTATTATGGTATTGCTCATTGTTTTTATTCTGCCAATATCATACTTTAAATTATTTATCTTTAACTCGAGATAATAATAACACCGAACCAAGTTTACCGTCAATGATAATATTTCTCATTAACTCCTTTTAAAAAGAGAGCAACCCACTTCCTGAATTGCTCCCATCTCTCCCCAGATTTCAACCTTAAGCTGCTGGGTTAACTTCTAATTCCACTTTAATTTTGATATCTTTTCCTACTAAAACGCCACCAGTTTCCAGGGCAGCATTCCAAGTTAAGCCGAATTCTTCACGGTTGATTTTAGCTTCTGCTTCAAAACCGTATACATCAACACCCCATGGATTTTTGCCTTTACCGCCATATTCAACGTCAAATGTTACCGGTTTTGTTACGTCTTTAATTGTTAAGTCACCAGTTACTTTGTAATCGTCGCCATCTCTCGTGATGCTTGTAGATGTGAAATTGATTGTAGGGAATTTTTCTGCATCAAAGAAATCTTCGCCTTTCAAATGATTGTCACGGTCTTCGCTACGAGTATTAATGCTTGTTACATCAAATTTAAATTCAATAGTAGCTGTAGTTAAGTCAGCTAAATCTGCCGCTTCAACTTCCGCTGTATAAGCATCAAAAGTTCCTTTTACTTTAGAAACCATCATGTGTTTTACTTCAAAACCAACGCTTGAGTGAGATTGATCTACTGTCCATTTTACCATTTTATATTTCCTCCATTTGTTTTATCTCGAAATCGAGATATTATATTAAAAAAATAATTTACTTACATTTTCATGTCATACATTTAGAATTAAGTTATCTTTAATTCGAGATAAATTTACCACAGTTTTAGTTACCTTGTCAATATAGCTTCTTAAAAAATTCAAAGCAAAAGGCTGCTCTCCTTAGAGCAACCTTGCGTCTATTTCTTTTGCTGTCTCGTGAATTTTTCCCATTGTCTAAGGGATGGATAAGGGTCAAACGCCCACTCGGTACGACCATTAAACTTATACATACCATAATGTAAGTGAGGCGGGAATTTACCTGAGGTACCTTCTTTCCCATAGCCGGAGCTACCCACTCCACCAAGGAGCATCCCCGGCTCTACG
>DAMDNS010000173.1:0-5974 GCA_032083605.1 Ureibacillus sp. | reverse complement strand
TTGGCGAGATAGGGACAATTTCCATTACTCCAGCCATTATAAAGGCTGTACATGACGCCATTGGCTGTTGGGTAACAAAATTACCAATCTCGGCGGACGAAGTACTTGAGAATGTTGAGTCAAGGGGGATGCTGACATGGATTTAAACAATAAAGTTTTGGAAAATCCTGGCTATACACATAGTAATCGAATGATTACTATAACGGTTACAATTAATGAGCAAAAATATAAAATCGAAACACCTCCAACGGAAAAGCTAGTTAATATACTGAGAGAACAATTGAATTTTGTAGGAACGAAGGTATCTTGTGGGATTGGCCGTTGTGGTGCTTGCAGTGTCCTGATTGACAATGAATTGGTAAATTCCTGCTTTGTGATGGCCTATCAAGTCAATGGCAGATCCATTACAACCATTGAGGGACTTGGTGGCGTAACAATTGACGATGTACAAGAAGCGTTTCTAAAGGAGGGAGGCTTCCAATGCGGCTATTGTACATCTGGAATGATTATGGCTGTGAAGTATTTATTAGCCATCAATCCAGCTCCTACCCAAACAGATATCAAGGAGGCACTGGCGGGAAATTTATGTCGATGTACGGGATATGGTGGGATTATCCGCGCGGTTCAAAGCTTAGCTGAAAATAATAAAAGAAAATAGAAATTGAACAAATGGTAAGGAAGGAGGATGGCTTTTATGAATGATTCATCATTTGCTATTGAGATGAAGGATATCGTCAAGACATTCGGAAATGTAGTGGCGAGTAATCATGTCAATTTTCAAGTGAAAAAAGGGGAGATTCATGCCCTTTTAGGTGAAAATGGTGCAGGGAAAAGTACAATCATGAGTATGCTCTCAGGTATTTATCGTGCAGATAGTGGAAGCATTTTTATTGATGGTACCCTTTCGAAGATTCGTTCACCAAAAGAATCGATGGAGCTTGGAATAGGGATGGTCCACCAGAATTTTAGATTAGTAGAAACATTAACTTCCATTGAAAATATTATTCTAGGTGAAAAAAGAAGTACATGGCGTGGTGCTGGCTGGATGAAGAAAAAAACGAAAGAAATTGAAGAATTAGCTGAAAAGTATGGACTTACTTTCCCTACATCAGTACCAGTATGGCAGTTATCCGTCGGAGAGCAGCAACGTGTTGAAATCGTAAAAACGCTGTATCGTGGTGCGGAAATCATTATTTTCGATGAACCTACCTCTGTTCTTACACCGATAGAGGTTGAACAATTGTTTTTAACAATGGAAGAGTTAAAGCACCATGGTAAAACGATGATTATTACCACACATAAGTTAAAGGAGGTTATGGCTATTGCCGACAGAATCTCCATAATGAGAAAAGGTCAACTGATCATGCAAACACCTAAAGAAGAAACAAGTATACAGGAGCTTGCAAAACAAATGGTCGGACAGGAGTTAAAGGAAGGACTTCCGATTGAAGCGGTGCCATCTGGAAAACCAATCATAGAGGTTCGAGGCTTGGTTGTAGAAACAAAAGAACGAATTAAGGCAATTAATCAGGTTAATTTCTCGATAAATGAACATGAAATTGTTGGCATTGCAGGTGTAGCAGGAAACGGTCAAAAGGAGCTTGCCGAAACATTAACAGGATTGATTCCATGGAAATCTGGTGAAGTGATCTTTGATCATGAGAGATTGTCCTCTCCTAAAGTTAAAGAGTTAATAGATAAAGGTATTGCACATATTCCGGAAAATCGAATGAAAAGTGGTCTAGCTGGCAGTTTGGGAATTGTAGACAATCTATTGATGAAATCCTATCGAACACCGGATCGTGGTAGATTCGGGTTAATAAACAAGAAGGAAGCGAAAAAATGGGCGAATCAATTGGTTGAGCAATTTGATGTTCGAACACCGGATTTAATTAGCCCAGTTGGTCAATTATCAGGAGGAAATCAACAAAAACTATTATTTGCACGCGAGGTTGATTTAAAACCGAAATTAATGATTGCTGTTCATCCGACACAGGGATTAGATGTGGGAGCCGCTGGAGCAGTTCATGAATTGCTTATTCAATTACGAACTACAGGAAGTGGTGTCTTGCTAATATCAGAAGACTTAGATGAAATTATGCAATTATCGGATCGAATTCTCGTTCTATTTAATGGACAAATCAATGGGGTTGTTAATAAAGGCGAAGCGAGTAAAGAAGCAATCGGTCAATTAATGGCTGGATTGTCCAGGAAGGAAGAGGCAGTCCATGAGTCAAAAATCGTCATTTGATCCACTATCACTTAATTTAGCAAGCAATACCAAAAAACATCGTGGAATTCCATTTAAACTGGAATATGATGCACATAAGAAATCGGGCAGCTGGTGGGTTCCCATTCTATCTATAATTGTTGCGCTAATTCTTTGTGCCGTTTTTATTCTTTTCAATGGAATGAACCCAATTACCGTTTACACGAAAATGTTAGTTGGAGCCTATGGTTCCAGTTTTGGGCTAAGTGAAACCATTGTTAAAGCAATACCACTATTATTATGCGGACTGGGAGTTGCTGTAGCCTACAAAATAGCTATCTGGAATATTGGAGCAGAAGGGCAATTTATTTTAGGGGCGATTGGTGCTACTGCAGTAACGATATTTTTACCAAATTTACCCGGGGCTCTTTATATCCCATTAATGATGTTAGCAGGAATTGTAGCAGGGGCGATTTGGGGGTTGTTTACTGCGATACCTCGTACACATTTCCAAGTAAACGAATTGATTACCTCATTAATGTTAAATTATGTCGCCATTTTGCTACTGGATTATCTAGTTTATGAACCCTGGCGTGATCCGCAGGGCTTCAACTTTCCTGGAACACCAGAATTCACCCCATATCAAATGCTTGCAAGTATTGCTGGGACAAGATTACATTTTGGTCTACTATTCGCGATTGTAGCCGTGGTCATTTTGGCCTTTTTCCTTGCAAAAACACGCTGGGGATATGAGTTAAGATTGCTTGGTGCCAATCCAGTTGCTGCACAAAATGCAGGTATTAAAATCAATAAGCACATATTGATTGTTATGATGATCAGTGGCGGACTCGCTGGAATTGCTGGTGCGATTGAAGTATCAGGAGTAGCCGGACGACTCATGTATGGGATTTCGCCTGGATATGGTTATACAGCCATTATAGTAGCATGGCTGGCGAAGTTGAATCCTTGGGCAATGATAATCACCTCATTATTTATAGGTGGATTAATTGTCGGTGGCTATAGTGTACAAACAATCGGACTTCCATCATCCTTTTCGAGCATGCTCCAAGGGGCTATCTTATTCTCCCTGATTGCTGGTGAGATGCTTAGCAGGTATCGAATGAAAAGGGTTAATTAAAGGGTTTGGGTATCTGAAAATTCAGTAATATAGGGGGTGTTGTATGGATACCATGTCACTAATCTTGGTTGCCGCAATATCAGGCGGTACATCTTTGTTGTTCGCTGTTTTAGGTGGAATATTAAATGAAAAAGCAGGTGTCATTAATTTAGGAACGGAAGGAATCATGTTAATAGGTGCTGTAATGTCGGCAATCATATTTATTCAAACTCAAAATCTAGTGATTACTTTCGTCGCTATGCTTGTGGCTACTGGGTTACTAGGATTGCTTCACGCTTTTCTTTGCATCACTTTAAGGGCAAATCAAATCGTAAGTGGATTAGCCGTTACTTTATTTGGTACTGGCTTGAGTGCCTACATAGGAAAATCGGTCGCAGGGGCCCCGATTCCGGTTGCCATTCCAAAGGTTGACCTTGCTTATTTGAAATCAGTTCCTCTATTAAATATTTTTGCCAATTTAGATATTTTCATATGGATAAGCATGATTCTTTCTATCATTCTCTACTTTTATATGTACAAGACTTCATGGGGACTTCATTTAAAAGCGGTTGGCGATAACCCTTCCACATCGGATGCTATGGGTATTTCAGTTATTGCCTATCGTTATGGCCATGTTGTGGTTGGTTCGATGTTAATGGGATGTGCGGGGTTTTATTTAATCATGGCTTATTCTCCGAATTGGATTGAAGGAATGACATCAGGAAGAGGCTGGATTGCCATTGCGCTTATCATTTTTGCTAGATGGAACCCAATATATGCCTTATTTGGTGCATATTTCTTCGGTGGTCTCGATTCATTAGGCTTCAGAATGCAAATTTATGATTTTAATATCCCGTCTTATTTTTTAAAAATGATTCCTTATGTTGCAACCATAGTCGTTTTAATGTTTATTGGATGGAAAAATCGTTCCAAGCCTTCCATTGAACCTAAATCTTTAGGTAATCCCTATTTCCGTGAACAACGATTTTAGTTAAGAATGTTTTTTCTTTAAGGGAGGTGAGCATCAAGACGAATTTGCTCGTGATAATGAACTGTATATGTAAAAGGAGGAGTAGTAGATGAAGAAGTTTTTAATCGCTTCAATGTTCCTGGTATTGGTATTAATGCTTGGTGCTTGTTCGCAGGCTGCAAATGAAGCAACAGAAGAGGAAGAAACAGTAGAAACAAGTGCACCAACCGATAGTGCCGAAGAATCAGAAACCGCAACTGATACAGAAGAAAAAGTGCCTCGAGTGGCATTTGTTTATATCGGTGTTCCTGCTGATGGTGGCTGGACAATGACACATGATGAAGGGCGAGAGCTAGTTGACGAGACGTTTGGAATTGCTTCTACTACGGTTGAGAATGTTCCAGAAGGACCGGATGCGGAACGAGTAATTGAAGAACTTGCTCAGAATCATGATATCGTGTTCACAACAAGCTATGGCTATATGGATCCTACAATAAATGTTGCTAAAAAATATCCGGATGTTGTTTTCATGCATGCAACAGGATATAAAACAGCTGAAAATGTCGGTACATACCAAACAAAAGGGTATGAACCAGGATATTTATCTGGTTTAGCTGCCGGATCATTAACTGAGAATGGAAAAATTGGATATGTTGGTGCCTTCCCTACACCTGAAGTAATTTATACAATCAATGCATTTACTCTAGCTGCTCAAAGTATTGTTCCAGAGGTGGAAGTCAGTGTTGTTTGGAGTAATACTTGGTTCGACCCTACTGTAGAACGACAGGCTGCCGTTAGCTTGCTAGATCAAGGTGTTGATGTGCTGGCAAACTATCAAGATTCACCTGCGGGTATCCAGGCCGCAGCTGAACGTGGTGTATGGGGCATGGGGAATGATGCAGATATGAGTGAATATGCTCCGGATACTTATGTAACGAACCCGACTATTAATTGGGGTGATTACTATGTTGAGATGATCCAAAATTGGATTGACGGTACATGGGAATCTGGCTCATATTTAGGTGGCTTCCAAGAAGGAATGGCAAATATCGCACCATTTGGTAAAAATGTTCCTCAAGAGGTACAAGACCTAGTTAATGCAAAGAAAGAAGAATTCGAGAATGGTAGTTTTGATGTCTTCACAGGTCCAATTTATGATAATAAGGGTGAGTTGCGAGTTCCAGAGGGAGAAACAATGACGATTGACGAAATCTTAACAATGGATTGGCTAGTAAAAGGTGTTAAAGGTTCGGTTCCACAATAAGAGTAACATCCATTGACTTATAAGTTTTGTTAACTTGAAAAAGGTAGTTGAGTTCGGTAACGATGAACATACAACTGCCTTTTCTTTTGTTCGATTATAGGTATTTTTGTGGGTGAGTGTTTGTTTGGTAGAGACTATTGGCATAATCAATGGTACTAATTGCATGGTCTTATTATTCGGTTAAGTACATATACTTAATAGAGTGAAAATAAATACATAAACTTAAACCAGAAGGAGGATAGTGGGATGATTTCTGAAAATCGAGAAGAGCAGTTAAACTATGAAATGGAAAGACTAAAACATAATCTTTCTAAATTAAGGAGGCTTAATGAAAGCTATCTGATAGTTTTAGTTTCTTCAATTTTCATTATATATATGATGGAAATAGTTTCAACTTTCCAATTTAATAGGGCT
>DAMDNS010000172.1:0-6025 GCA_032083605.1 Ureibacillus sp. | reverse complement strand
TTTATACTAGATACATTTAAAAAACTATGAATCTTTGACTAGAATTTAATACAAACAAAGGGGAGAAAATGATGACACAAGTTAATGTGACGACTTCAACAAATGAGAGTGTAGATTTTTTAACAGTAACAAAAAGTTTTATCAATGGGCAATGGGTTGAGGGTGCTTCTAATCGAAAATACGATGACCTTAATCCTTTCGATCACTCTCCTATTGCATCGATTGCTATCGCAACAAAAGAACAATTGGAAGAGGCATACCAAGCGGCAAAAGCTGCGAAATCTGAATGGGCAGCCAATACGCAATTACGCGAGGATGTACTGAAAAACTTTATTCAATACCTCCAAAATAACCAAGAGGCCATTGTAAATACATTGGTTTTAGAAACAGGCAGCAGCGTGTTAAAAAGCCAGGTTGAGCTACAGTTAACAGTCGGCTTATTAGAAGAAACAGTAAAGCTTGTGGACTCTTTAGGAAAAGTAAAAACAGTAGATCCAACAATGCCGGACAAAACAAATCATGTCTATCGTTTCCCATTGGGAGTTGTTTCAACAATCGCACCATTCAACTTCCCATTGTATTTATCGATTCGTTCCATCGCACCTGCATTAGCTTTAGGAAATACAGTGGTGCATAAGCCGGATATTCAAGCGGGCCTTTCTTCTGGCTCTGTCATTGCCAAGGCACTTGAAGCATCAGGCATTCCAGCAGGAGTATTCAACTCCATCTTAACGGATATTGAAGAAATCGGGGATGCAATGCTAGAACACCCAGACGTAAAACTAATCAGCTTCACTGGTTCAACTGCAGTGGGACGCCATATCGGACGCATTGCTGGTGGACAATTCAAGCGTGTAGCACTTGAGCTTGGCGGAAATAGTCCATTTATCGTGCTAAAGGATGCGGATGTGGACCAAGCTGTGAAGGCTGCGATTTTTGGTAAATTCCTGCATTCAGGTCAAATCTGTATGGCGGTTAACCGTTTCATCGTGCACGAGGACGTATATGATGAATTCGCGAAAAAATTCGTGGAGCATGCGAGCACATTACCTTATGGAAATCCACAGGATCCAACGACTATTGTTGGTCCACTAATCAACCAAGTACAAATCGATAAAGCATTAAAGAACATCGAAAAGCTTAAAGCATCCGGTGCCGATCTATTGTTGGAGGGGCAACTAGTAGGAAACGTGTTAACTCCTTATGTATTCGGCAATGTGGACAACACAAGCGAAGTCGCTCAAAACGAGTTATTCGCACCAATCGCCGTGCTGATCAAGGCTTCTTCTGATGACGAAGCAATCGAATTAGCAAACGACACTGAATACGGCTTAAGTTCCTCTATCTTCACAACAGATTTAGCTCGTGGCGAAGAGCTGGCTATTCGTGTGGAAGCTGGTATGACACATATCAACGACCAAACAGTAAACGACCTGCCTAATATTCCATTCGGCGGTGTAAAAGCAAGTGGTGTTGGCCGCTACGGTAACCCATGGATTATCGATGAATTCACGGAAACAAAGTGGGTATCTGTACAGGAACAAGAGCGTCCTTTCCCGTTTTAATAAAAGATTTAATGTTGAAGAAGAGAACCCAAAGCTAATTTTAAAAACGGGTTCAATTTAAAGGTGGAAACAGTTAGGGTGGGAAATCTCATTGATTTTCTCACTCTATTTTTTTATTGCTATAATAATCTTTTGGACGAATTATATATAAAATTTGCACGATAAATCATATAAAATTGATATTCTATTTCCGTATGGATTGCAAAAACAGATGCGAATTACCGAACATTTTAGCATGGTTATAAACTGAATGTTGAATTTCACTATGTTTGAAAAATAAACGGAAATTTTCCGTTTAAATTGGAAAATTCTAATAATCCGCTTAAAATAAAGGGAGTTTTTCCGTTTATATTACCTAAATCATTGATTTTTGGCTTATTTAGAGCAGTTCATCGGAAAAACTCCGCTTATAACTGCTTCCTAAGCCTCCACTATATACTATAGCCGGAATTTCTCCGCCTAAGAATTCTATTACATGAAAATATACTAACCGCTTCGATTTCAAGGACGTATAAATTATTGGATTTTAAAAAATATAAAAAGCACAGCAAATTTTATTATGAATTACCATACTTTAACGTAAGCTATTTAACCCTTTTTTGCATTTATTGCCCTTCAAAAGAGAACCGATTACTTTGTTTCGATCCCTTCTTTTTTCGCAAAAAAATCCGACAGCTAAAAATCTATTAACTGCCGGATTTATTATTCATTTTCGCTGAGACTTATAGCACTTTATCTAAAAATTCTTTGGCCCGCTGGGATTTCGGTGCAGTGAAGAATTCCTCTGGTGTAGCATCTTCTACTAGCTGACCGCCCTCCAAGAAAAGGATGCGATCTGCTACTTCCTTTGCAAAGCCCATTTCGTGTGTCACAATAATCATGGTCATGCCAGATTCAGCCAAGTTCTTCATGACAGCCAGAACTTCTTTTACCATTTCTGGGTCAAGTGCTGAAGTGGGTTCGTCAAACAGCATAACACTCGGATTCATTGCCAAAGCACGAGCAATGGCTACCCGCTGTTTTTGTCCACCTGATAAACGATTCGGATATTCGTTGCGTTTTTCGAATAACCCGACCTTCTTTAACAGTTCTTCTGCTGTTTTGATTGCTTCATCCTTCGAAATGCCTTTAACCTTAGTTGGTGCATAGATTAGATTTTCCAGTACTGTTTTATGGGGGAATAAGTAAAAATGCTGAAAGACCATTCCTAAATTTTCACGTACTTTCATGACATTTTTCTCAGTAATAACTGTCCCACCAACCGAGATTTGTCCACTCGTTGGCTCCTCCAAACGATTAATGCAACGCAGGAAAGTAGACTTGCCCGATCCTGATGGGCCAATTACCGCAATGACTTCTTTTTCTTTAATTTCGGTAGAGATTCCTTTTAGGACTTCATTTTTGCCATAGGTTTTGTGTAATTTCTCGACTTTAATCACTGCGTCTCATCCTCATTTCTATCATTTTTCCAACGAAGGTTAATACGAGTGTCATTATATAATAGATTACACCTGCTATTAATAACGGTTCCAGATAACGGAATGTATCGCCGCCTACTACATATGCTCGACGCATAATATCCAAGGCACCAATTACCGTAACAATTGCAGACTCTTTATTTAAGGTAATAAATTCATTCATAAGAGATGGCAAGATATTTTTCATGGCCTGTGGCAGAATGATATCCTTCATCATCTTGCTGTAAGGAACACCAAGTGCTTTCGCCGCCTCCTGCTGTCCTTTATCTACCGCATTGATACCTGCACGAATAATTTCAGAAATATAGGCAGCCGAGTTCAATCCAAATGCAATAATAGCAGCCGGCATTGCTTCAATATTAAAGCCTATAATTTGTGGCATTGCATAGTAAATAATCATTAATTGCAGTACAAGCGGTGTTCCGCGGAAAATCGATGTATAAAAGTTTGCAAACCATCTTAAAGGCTTGATTGTTCCGATTTTGCAAAGCGCTAATAAGATACCAAGGAAAAGCCCAATGATTGTAGCAAAAATAACAATTTGTAAGGTAACGCCTATCCCCTGCAGGATGTAAGGAATAGAGGGAATGACACTAGTAAAATCAAACATCGAAAAGCCCCCCTTTCTAAATAGTGGAAATATGATAGTAAAAAACCAAACACGTCATTCAGTTAAACTGAATGACGTTTAGTAAATTATTCAACAACGAACCATTTTTTCTTAAGCTCGTCTATTTTGCCTTCATCAATTAGCTCTTGAATGACTTTGTCGAATTCAGCCTTTAACGTACTTTTCTCTTGGAATACTACTGCTTTGAAATCAGGTTCTTCAACTTCGATCGGGAAAGCGGCTAAATCATCATTTTGGCTTAAATAATTTTCTGAAACGATATTTTCGATTACTGCTGCATCTAGACGTCCATTTTTCATTTCTTGAATAAGCTGAGGAATCAAGTCACGGCTTTCAACTGTAAATCCGTGTTCTGCAGCAAATTCTTTTGCTAAGTCTTCTTGAATAGAGGATACTTGCGCACCCACAACTTTACCTTTTAGAGCTTCCATAGAAGTGATATTGCTTTCTTTTAGCGATACCATATATTGCTCTGTTTCATAGTAAGGAATTGAGAAATCTACTACTTGATCACGCTCTTCAGTTGGTGTCATACCAGAGATTACAAAGTCATATTTATCTGCTTGCAATCCAGGAATTAAACTGTTGAAATCACTGTTTGTAAATTGCAGTTCATAGCCTAAACGTTCTGCAATTAATTCTGCTAAGTCGATATCAAATCCAATAATATCTTCGCTTACTTTTGTGTCTACAAACTCAAATGGTGCATAGTCTGCAGATGTACCTACACGCAATACTTTTGCTTCTTCTGTAGCTGCTGGCTCGGAGCTTGTATCCGTCTCTGAACCTGTTGAACCTGTTGATGTTTCTTTTTCAGCAGTACCGCAAGCTGCCAAAATACCAATTACTAATGCTAGCATGAATAAAAATACTTTATTTTTCATTGTTATTATTCTCCTTTATCATTCATCTATTGTTCTTCTAAATATCTTTGAATCGCGTTTTCAAGCATTACCAAGCCGTCATCTATCTGTTCCTTGGTAATTGTCAGAGGTGGAATCATACGAATGACTTCCCCTAAATTCCCGCATAGATAGAACAAAACGCCTTCTTCTAATGCATAATCGAGAATTTTCATAACAGCTTGTCCATCAAGCTCACCTGTTTTTGGATTTGAAATTTCAATTCCAATCATTAACCCGGCGGAACGGACGTCACTAATTATTGGATATTTCTCTTTTAGTTTAAGAAGCTGTTCCCTCGCATAGGCACCCACCACTTTGGAATTTTCCACAAGATTTTCTTCATGGAAGATTTCTAGAGTTGTCAGGGCAACGGAACAAGCAATCGGATTTCCGCCAAATGTAGTGCCGTGCGATCCCAATGGCCATTTTTTCATTAGTTCCTTCGAAGCAACAGTGGCGCTTAAAGGCAAACCGGATGCAATTCCTTTTGCAATGGCCATAATATCAGGGGTTACCCCAAAATATTGTGCAGCAAACCATTCTCCAGTCCGTCCAAAACCTGTTTGAACCTCGTCGAAGATTAATAGAATGCCATGTTCATCGCAAATTTCGCGCACCTTTTTTACCCAGGCTTTTGGCGGAATAATATACCCACCTTCACCTAGAACAGGCTCCATGATGACACAGGCTACTTCTTCAGGTGTCACTTGATGCTTGAACAAACGGTTAAAGTCTTTTTCAAGCTGTTCTACGCAGAAAGCTTCTGGGTCAGAGCCTTCTGGACAGCCTTTAACGTCTGCATATGGGATTTGGTATGATAAATGCGATGGCTGCAAATATTTTCGATATTTACTTTTAGAAGTCGTAACGCCTAAAGCTCCCATCGAGCGTCCGTGGAAGCAGCCTGTGAATGACACAGCATAGGGCCGTTTTGTTACAAACTTCGCAAGCTTCAATGCACCTTCAATCGCCTCTGTTCCACTATTTGCAAAGAAAAAGCAATCTAGATCCCCTGGTAGTACCTTACCCAATTCTTCAGATAATCTTAGAATGGATTCGTACATGATTACACCAGAAGGGCCATGCACAAGTTGGTCGGCAGCATCCTTAATACTTTGAACAACTTTGGGATGGCGATGTCCAGTGTTCGTTACGGCAATGCCAGATGTGAAATCTAAATATTGTTTTCCATCAGCACCATAGTAATAGCAGCCTTCTTCTTTAACAACTGGAATATTCGGATGATCTTTAGCCATACTTGGCGCAAGATAATTACCCATTTCATCGTATAAATCAAGCCAGTTAGTCAAATTCTGTTCCCTCTTTCTAAGTTGTGTTTTTCTCAAAATATTATTATATTTATATATTCATATTTTTCAAAAGTTCTAACATTTATATATATTACTACCCATTGTATAATTATGCAATGATAATTTTAGGATAAAA
>DAMDNS010000171.1:0-6026 GCA_032083605.1 Ureibacillus sp. | reverse complement strand
CGGAAAAGGAAACGATATAAAACCAGCGCGAATAATACCATCGCGGCAATAGATGCTGCGAAGTTCAAATACTGATTGACGACCCAAATTGAAACCGACCCAGCAAAGAAGAAAATCAATGTTTGTACAACTTCGAACATGGAGTCAAGTCCCATCACAGAAGGCGTTAAAATACGATTCTGTGTAATGGTCTGGAAAACCACCGTCGAATAAGCAATAGCAAATCCCGTTATAACCATTGCGCCAACACGCATCATACGTCTTGGAAAGGCATAGTCAAAGCCGCCTTTAATATCATAAAAACCGTATAATAAGATACAAATAATAGCTGCAACAGCTAAAATAATCAGCTTTGTACTATTTTTTTCGCATATGCTCTCCCCCTAAATAACATGATTAAGAAGATCGCACTGCCAATTACTGCTACAGTAACATTCACTGGAATTTCGAAAGGATAAATTACTACACGCCCAATGATGTCACAGATTAAAAGGAATACTACCCCTAGTACAGCTGTATGTGGAATTGTTTTCCGCAAGTTATCTCCCATATAAAGGGAAACAATATTCGGTACTATTAAACCTAAGAATGGAATTACCCCTACTGTCAGAACAACAGTTGTTGCAATAATTGCCACTAGAATCAGCCCAATATTAAGAACAAATTTATAGCTTAGGCCTAAGTTTTTTGCAAAATCTTCGCCCATACCTGCAACAGTAAACTTATTAGCATAAAGATAAGCAAGAATAACAGCTGGTATACTTAGGTAAAGCAGCTCATATCGACCTGCAATGATTAATGTAAAACTCCCCATTAACCATGCGCTAATATTTTGAAGCAAATCTGCTTCATAGGCAAAAAACGTTGTAACCGAGGATAAAATGTTCCCATACATAATCCCGATTAACGGCACAAAAACAACATCTTTAAATTTTATACGATCTAATATTTGCATGAAAAGCAAAGTTCCAACTAACGCAAAGACAAAGCTGAAAATAACTTGCTGTGTATACGTTACATTTGTAAAGAACAGCATCGAAATGAGAATCCCTAACTTAGCGGCATCTAAAGTACCTGCTGTTGTTGGAGATACAAATTTGTTTCGACTTAAGCTTTGCATAATCAAGCCAGCAATACTCATCCCTGCACCCGCTAGAATAATCGCGATTAAACGCGGTACACGACTGATTAAGAAAATTTGCATTTCTCGTGATTCCCAGTCAAGTAAATGACTTGGTTTTATATCAATCGCGCCAATAAAGAGCGAAATAAACGACAGGATGATTGCTGCGATAATTAACATCCACAGTCTCATTTTTATCCCCATATTCTATTTATTCTCAAGTATGTATTTTAATGAAAATGATTCTCAACCTCGAGTACGTCTTTAATTATAAGGACTAAATTTTCAAAAATCAATACCAAATGAGAATGATAATCGTTGAAAACCCAATTTTTAACACACCCAGTTAACTAATACAAAATATTTAGACAATAAAAAACTCGACTCGAAAATCAAGCCAAGTTTTTTAAATTAGTATTCTATTTCTACTGCTTTATCGATTACTTCTTGAGGGATCGATATTGCATCTACACCATTGAAATTTTCAAAGGTAATCGCAGTATCCGATACGGTTTTAATGCTATTTCCTTCAATATCCATTGTAAAGTCCACATACATTACCATTTCAGAAATATTGAAAGTTTCTTTATCTATAATAATTTCATAGTCAACCTTTTCAAATTTAGTATTTTGAAGCAGCTGCTGTTCGTCCCCAGTTATCCCGACCATTTCATTTACGTTTAGTTGCTCCAGCATAAACTCGTTAAATTTTTCACTAGAAGCATTCAATGTCAGAACATAGGTTGAGTCCGTTTGTTCAAATTTAAAGTCGCTAACGAAACTCTTCATTTGTTCTAGCTGCTCTGCCGCATTTACTTGACTTGCTGCTTGTCCCATAATAGCATCAAAATCATCTGCCGGCATTTTAGTCCATTGATTGGATAATGAATCTTGCATAAAGAGTCCCTCTTTTGTCATATACATTTCCAAATCAATCATTGAATCTTCTTCCGCTTCAGAATCGGCCATCCCCATCGTCCCTTTCATATACATGGTAAGGGGCTCTGTAATCATATCCATTGTCATATCACTTTTAGACTTGATCTCAAGGCTTTCTTCACCAGCACCATAGGTCATTGCTTGATCCATCTTAACAATCGCTGATACACTTTCTAGCTCATTTTGTCTATCAAGTGCCTTTTGATACACCTCTTCAAGTGTCAGTTGACTATCATTTGTTGAACCAGCCTGCGGTTCTGCAGTGTCATTACAAGCTGCCAATATGATAACTAGCATACTTGCAAAGAAGGGCGTTATCCATTTTTTCATTTTTTACCATCCTCTCATTCTAGGGTACATATAATCTAACGAATGAGCGATGGAAAAGGTGTCATTTTTTCTAAATATTTACAAAAAAATAAAAGAAGCGTGAATTGAATCACGCCTCTTTTATCGCATTTATTTAATTTACTCCGCGCATTGCTTTTGAAATAATTGGTGTCAATACTAGTAATAGAATACCGATTACAATCGACATACCACCAAGTGCACCGAAGTAAGTAATTTCTGTAACAGCCTCATAGATTCTCACTAGCTGCGCATTGATTGCCTGTGCAGCTGCACTTGTTAAGAACCATAAAGACATTGTTTGTGCCGCGAATGCAGCCGGCGCAAGTTTTGTTGTTGCCGATAAACCAACAGGAGATATCAGTAATTCCCCTATTACTACTAAGAAGAATGACAGAACTAACCACCAAGGGCTAACTAGACTTGTACCATTAGACATAGAAGCCGGGATAATCATTACTAAGAATGAAGCCCCTGCAAAGAATAATGAAATCGCAAATTTCTTAGGAGTTGACGGTTGACGACTTCCAAGCTTTAACCACAGCCACGCAAATAGCGGTGCAAAAATAATGATAAATAATGGGTTTAAAGATTGGAACCATGATACTGGAATCGTAAAGTCTCCATTACCAATTGTTAAATCCGTACGAGTATCAGCATATGTCGCTAAAATTGTTGCTCCTTGCTCCTGAATTGCCCAGAACATAACCGCAGCTACGAATAATGGGATATAAGCCAAGACACGCGATTTTTCATCCTTTGTAGTTTTAGGACTGCGATACATAACGATAAAGAAGATTGTAGGGATTAAGACACCTAAAGTCGTAATGATTAAACTGAAGACTGCCATTGTTAAATTACCAGTAGTATTAAGAATTACACCAATAATCAAAATAGCAATGATACCCAATACAATTCTAAGAATCGTCTTCTTTTTCTCTTGTTGACTTAATGGGTTTGGAACTTCAAGACCCGCTAAACCTAAGAATTTCTTTTGCGTTACATAGTAGACAACCAAACCAATGAACATACCGATGGCAGCTATACTAAATCCTAAATGGAAATTATAGTTTTCACCAACCCATCCAATGATTAATGGTGCAATAAATGCCCCACTGTTAATACCCATGTAGAAAATACTGAAACCAGAATCACGGCGGTTATCGCCTTCTGCATACATATCTCCAACAATTGTTGATACATTGGATTTTAATAAGCCTGTCCCAATGATGATAAAGGCCATAGATATTAATAATGCTGTAAGTCCACCTGGGAATGCCAAGGCAATATGCCCAATCATAATCAGTATTCCACCGTAGAATACTGTTTTACGCGTACCCCAAATTCGGTCTGCAAACCAACCGCCAATAATACTGGACATATAAATTAATGACCCATAAAGAGCCATGATTGAGTTCGCTGTTCCTCTATCTAATCCTAATCCACCATCATGTAATTCATAATACATATAAAGGATTAGAATGGCGCGCATTCCGTAATATGAGAATCGCTCCCAGAATTCTGTAAAGAATAAAGTTAATAATCCTTTAGGATGTCCAAAGAAACCTTTTTGAGGAACGGATTTGACTATTTCGTCTTTACTATACATAAAGATTTTCCCTCTTCCGTTATATTTTTCATATTTTCCGACAATTTAGTGTAGAGACTACTGTCTGAAAACTGCATTTTATTACATTAAAGCATAATGAAAGTTTTTTCAATATATTTTAAAAAAGTTAGAAAGTTCTTTTTCTTCTCTATTTTCGCTATTTTTACTTATCTCCTATCTCACCTTAAGTATATTGGAATAATTTTTAAGAAAACAAAAAGTAGGTAACGACATATACATCGTTACCTACTTTCATTATTTTATTACATATTGTTCGTACTTTTTTAAATCGGCATCCTTTAGTTCCACCAACAGCTTTGTCCCAAGCTCATCATATTCTGTATCCTTCACTTGTGCATTGGAGTTTAAGTAGGACACTACATCTCCTCGATCGAAAGGAATGAGCATCTCACACTCTACATAATCTGAAAAGACATGCTGGCGAATTAACGCTACTAATTCATCTAGACCTATGTCTTCCTGTGCCGATATCCAGATGTTATCGCCACTGACCATAGGATACTTCACATTCGCCAAATCAGATTTATTATAAACATAGATCGTTGGAACATCGGTCACATCAACTTCGCTAAGTGTTTTGTTTGTTACATCAATCATAAAAGGATGCTGTTCGTTTGACACATCCACCACATGCAATAAGAGATCGGCTTCTCTTGCTTCCTCCAATGTAGAACGGAAGGCCTTTACTAGATGATGTGGAAGCTTACTAACAAATCCAACAGTATCTGTTAGTAAAAAGGTTTTTTTATCAGGTAATTCGATATTCCGGACTGATGTATCTAATGTCGCAAACAGCATGTCCTTTTCAAACACCTGCTTATTGTCCTCTTGCCCAATCTTCATAAGTAAACGATTCATAATCGTGGATTTACCGGCATTCGTATAACCCACAAGAGATACAACAGGGACTTCATTTTTCTTGCGTTTCTTTCTTTGGGTTTCCCTAGTGTTTTTTACAACTTCAAGGTCTTTACGAAGCTTTGCGATTTGGTCCTCGATTTTTCGTCTATCCAGCTCCAATTTTGTTTCCCCTGCACCACGGTTCCTAAAGCCTCCACCCGTTCCTCCACCTTGACGTGAAAGCGAGGCATGAAGACCAACTAATCGAGGCAGCATATATTGAAGCTGCGCTAATTCAACCTGCATTTGTGCCTCTCGCGTGTTTGCACGGCGATCAAAAATATCCAATATAAGCATAGTACGATCGATAACTTTACATTCTAAATCACGCTCAAGGTTTCGGATCTGAGAAGGAGATAATTCATCGTTAAAAATAACGAGGTTTGCTTCAGTCTCATCGACAAAATGCTTGATTTCTTCGATTTTCCCTGTTCCTACGTAGTGAGACGGATTTACTCTTTCCAAGTTTTGGGTAACACTCCCGATTACTTCCACATCCAATGCTTCTGCTAAGCTTTCTAATTCTTCCATTGAATAATTAAAATTTCGATCATTTTGTAAATTCACACCTACTAAAACCGCTTTTTCAATAATTGTTTCTACTTCTTGCAAATTTGTCACCAAGATACCTCCCTATTTGAAAACAGGCTTTTTGTTTTCCTACTATCAAAAGCACCATCCACAGTTGGATACTTGTCCACTCTTGTTAGATACTGCTTACCTTTTGGGTTATTACAATCATCGTATCATATAGTATATGCTTATTTATAATATCAATTACGATTGCAAGCAAAATCTAGTGCATATTTCTTTGCCGCTCATAAATAAAAATGTCCCAAAGGATTGTTGAACAACCCTTTGGGACACCCTATTATTTCTTTCTTTCAGAATCCAATAACTCTAATGTATCATTAAATTCTTTTTCAATTTCAGGATTGTGTTTATAAGTAACTAAACTCACGATGATTGTTAAGATTAAGTTGATGATAAACCCTGGCACGATTTCATACAGCATGCCCGATAACTCTGCGTTTTGTCCCCAAATATAAGCAACAACTGCACCGGCTACCATACCAACCAAAGCTC
>DAMDNS010000170.1:0-6061 GCA_032083605.1 Ureibacillus sp. | reverse complement strand
CCTTTAAGCTGTAAAAGGGAGTTTTAGATCGAGGATGGAATGGCGAGCATCACACTGCGGTGAATGATGATATACACAGAAATTCTTTGCAAACACCCACTTTGAGGAGTGGTGGTTAAAAACTTTCTATAATAATTACGGCAAGGCGGCTTCCTTATTATAAAAAAGTAAATTCGAATAGAATCCTAAACATGAAAAAAGTGTAAACAAAGTCATTATGATTTTGTTTACACTTTTTTTGACAGCTGGCAACAGAATGAGAAGGGGAAGAAGCTTAACCCAATTCAATAAAACCTCCTGTAAATGTCTAATTAATCATTTACAGGAGGTTTATTTCATTATCCGTTATTTAATAATACCAGCTTCTTTATAATACTTTTCAGCACCTGGATGTAATGGAACATCACCGGTATTTGCAATTGTTTCATCTGTCATACCTTCAAAGGATTTGTTCGCACTATAAAGATAATCAAGATTTTCGTGGATTGATTTTACTACATTGTAAACAGTCTCATCTGATACATTCGTACTTGAGAATAATATCAGATCAATTGCTGCTGTTTGAATATCTTCTGTTAAGAAGTCGTACGTATCCTTAGGTATTGTGTATGGATAGGCACCCACTTTTTCTTCCAGTAGCTTAATTGCATTATCATTCAAGGATAATAATTTTACTGGCTCTGTTGTACTTAACTCTAAAATGCTTGACGTTGGAGTTGGTTGTGGGGAAGTAGCCCCATGCATTTTGCCGTCCTTTATTTGGTCATTTACCTTGGTTGGTGCTATAAATTGAATACTTCCGCCATTCTTTTCGATCTCTTCATAGCTTGTTCCGTATGCTTCAAATACGATTCTATTTGTGATTTCGAGTGGGCCATCTTTTGTATTAACTGATGTTACAAACGGCATTTTTTCTTCTACAATTTGCTCGATTGAATTGATGCCTGATTTTTCGCTTACCAAGAAGTTATACGGCATTGCGTGTAGGTAGGCAACTGCTCGAATGTCTTCAAATTTTTTATTATACGGCTCAGATCCTTCTAATGCCCATATTGCAGCAGGGGAACTAACCAGTCCAAAATTTGCTTGCCCGCTCGAAACTGTTATTATATTCGCGCCATCTTGGCCAGGCTGATAAGTAAAGGTTGTCCCCGGAAATGTACGTTTAACCGTTTCCCCAATACTTTCGCCAATGCTGCTCCATAACCCGCCGGCAGATCCACCAGCAAGGGTAATTTTCTGACTTGCAGCAGCAGGTGTGTCCCCAGAGCTATCCCCAGACGTTGTCGAGTTTTCAGAAGAGCAAGCCGATAATAATAACATTAACATCATCACAAACGTAAAAATTGTTTTTTTAAGATTCATAAACCGCACCTCTTTTATTTTTATAGTTAAATATGATTTTAGGAATTAGAATAACTAATAGTAAACTAGCTCCAATTAACGATAAAACAAGATTTGGATAAATTAATAGTAAGCTTGCTACGATAACAACTACTTTTTCAAAGCCACTTAAATCTTTAATAAACCAGCCCTCGAAGCCTGCCGCTAAAGCAATTACCCCAATAATTGCCGTAATTACTGAGATTGCAATAGAGCCAACACTGCCAATTAAGATTAATGAAGGATTTAATACGAACATAAAAGGAATTATGAATGCGACGATTCCTAATCTGCACGCCAGTAAACTGATTTTCATAGGATTTGCATCCGCAATTGCAGCTGCAGCATATCCTGCCACTGCAACAGGAGGTGTAATCGCAGATAAACAAGCATAATACAAGATAAACAGATGAGCTTGCAATAAAGGTACTCCAGACTCTATTAAAATCGGTGCGGCTAATACTGCTGTCAGTACATAGGCAGCAGGTGTTGGCATACCCATGCCAAAAATAATACAAACAATCATCGTGATCAATAATGTTAAAAGAATCTGTCCACCCGAAAGAGTATGAATCAGTGTTGAGAATTTTCCAGCCAAACCTGTAATTTGTACTGCACCTGTAACAATGCCTGCTGCTGCACACACTGCTACTAAAGGAGAGATGCGAATTACCGTTTCGATTAGCGTATCAAAAATTTGTTTAGCGGACATTCTTGTTTCTCTTTTTAAATAACTAACGATAATCGTAGCAGCTGTTGCATAAACCGCTGCCAATACTGGTGATGTTCCTCTTTCTAAGAAGATGACAAGAACCAAAATGGGAATCATAAACTGACCCATTTGCTTCATGACATTTTTAACAGTTGGAATTTCTTCATTTTCTCCAAAACCGGCCATATTTTTCTTTTTTGCCTGAAAATGAACCTGGAAGAAAATTGCAATATAGTATAGTAAAGCTGGAACCAAGGCTGCTATAGCGATGGACATATACGGTATCCCTGTAATTTCGGCCATCAAGAATGCGGCTGATCCCATTACAGGCGGCAGGATACTTCCGCCTGTAGCAGCTGTTGCTTCAATAGCACCAGCATAGATAGGGGAGTAGCCAACCTTTTTCATGGCTGGAATGGTAAATGACCCAGTAGTAGCAACATCCGCTGTAGGACTTCCAGAAATGGAACCATATAGACCGCTAGAAATAACTGCAACCTTTGCAGGTCCACCGGCTACTCTTCCTGTTACAGCCTTCGATATAGCATAGAAGAAGTCTCCGCCACCAGATGCATTGAAAACGTTGCCAAAAAATACAAAGAAAAATACATATGTAGCCGCAACACTGGCAATTGTTCCGAAAATACCATTCACTGTGTAGGCCATTTGGTCAACAAACTGTGTCAGCGTAATTTCTTGGTGCCCGAAAGTACCTGGAATCAAATGACCAAAGAAAGAATAGCCAATAAGAAGTAAGACAATTAAAAGCATCCCCAGCCCTAAAGTTCGTCTTGTAATCTCAATTACTATTAAGATTAAGATGGTACCGACTATCAACTCTAGAGGAGTTAATGGATCTGCCAATGGCCACCTTGTTAAAAATCTTTCTGAATTTAGTACAAAGAAGATTGTTGAAACACATAAGAATAAAGAAATCCCATAATCAAACCAGGATATCTTTTTGCTATTCGGACTTGCAGAATAGACAATAAAAGCAATAGATAGCATTAAAGTAATGAAAATGGCGTTATGCATAAAAGGATCCATGATTCCAAATAACACCAGATAAAACTGGAAACATGAAATAATGACGATCAAACCTAGCAATAGCTTCTTGACAATTCCGTCTGGATGACGAATTTTCCCTGTACTAAATAAGTTGGATAATACTTTTTTCATTTAGACACCCCTTATCTAAATAACGTGAAATACTTAATAGTTTGTTAGTACTTTTTGTTCAACTCTGCTAACCCAGTAATTCCATGCACGATCTTGTGCGATATCCATATTCCATGTTTTCTCGTCACAAGTTTTCCCCTCAAAATAGGACAAGTACTTCGGTTCGCCAACTCCTAATTGTAAACTCTTGTATTGGTTTTCAGCGTCAATCACCATGAAAATTGAATTCAGGACGCATCTTTTTAAATTTTCACCCACGACTACAACCCCGTGACCTCTTAGGAAAACTGCTTTATGATTTTTCAATGTCGAAGAAATTCGCTCGCCTTCGTTTTGACTTCTGATAATCATCCCGTCAGAAACATCGTAGCTATCATAGACAGGAACGCCCTCATAGAACATAGCCCCATAATGCGATAAAGGTTTATAAGGAATATCAAGTACTGTAAATGGAATCAATTGCTGTGCGTGATTATGACAGACTGAATTGACCTCGGGATGATGCTTATAAATCTCCGAATGAATCACGACTTCTGCGAATGTTTTTTTGTGATTAGGCGTTAAACAATTGCCCTCTAAATCAAATACATAGATGTCTTCTTCTTCAACCTGTGCTGGTGCTAATGATCTAGATAGGAAAAATTGATTTGGATTCTCTGGATTTCGAACACTAATGTGCCCAAAAGCCTCAAATAAAACGCTTTCATTATGAAGAATTCTGTTTGCTATTACTAAATCTTTAATAATATTCATTTCCCAATCGTCCCTTTCTTCTGAAAATTCTAATTAATTTTGGTATAATTCTATATTATGAGAATCTTTAAAATTACTCAATTGAATTATTATCATCTAAAGATAACTAAATGGAATGATGAAGGAGGAATGGATTAGATGGATATTGAAATTCTTAAAACCTTTTGCATAGTATCACAGTATAAAAGTTTTAAAAAAGCGGCAGAAATATTAAGTATCACTCAACCCGGAATAACTAAGAGAATAAAAACCCTAGAAATGGAGCTAAATTGTTCTTTATTTACTCGTACTCCTCAATTTGTGGTTTTAACAAAAGAGGGAATGGAATTTCTCCCTTATGCAGAGCGGATTGTTCAAATATCGGAAGAAGGGGTTTCTAATTTAAATTCCGACTCTTTTAAAAAGAAATTGGCAATAGGTGGAGCACCAACGACCTGCTTTCAGATTTTGCCTGAGATCGTTAAAAAATTCATCGATGAAACAGGCATCAAAGTAGAAATTTATACGGCCCCATCCCGGGAAATCATTGACTTGCTTTTAGACAAGATTATAGATTGCGGTTTTACAACTACGAAAATTCCCTTTACCTATCTAGATTTCAAGAAAGTTTTTATAGAGAATTTTATATTTGTAAAATCAAAAGCATTAAATTTGGATGACTATTCAAAAATTCCAATTATCATCGACATATTAAATGGAACTAAAAACCATCCCTTAGAAAAGATCAATGGAATCATTCATAACGATTCACGATTCAATATTATTTGTGAAGTAAACTACCTGATGACTTCGAAAATGTTAATTGAACAAGGATTAGGCGTGGGAATTCTTCCGTACTCAGATGTAAAGAGGGAAATTGAAGAGGGGGTCTTCGAAGAAATTCAAATAGAAAATCTGCAATTGCCCCCTAGACCGATTTATATGGTTACATATCATGATCATAAGAACTCGGACATTATCAAAAAATTTGGTGATATATTCACGAAAAATGTAATGATGGAGGTATAAGGTTGCCTTATACCCTTATGCAAAATGAGAGACTAGCAAAATGGAATCTTAAATGCAGATGCAGTAATCCATTCGAAGAAGATTTCCGCTATTCTTGAAAGAGGGGACCGTTTAAATTCAGTGGAATGGAATGATGAGGAGAATAAAGAGGGACGGGTAACTGTAAGAAATACATAATTACATATGTTTTTCAAAGCTTATTCCACAAAATATATTCAGGAATAAGCTTTTAACTTTTCAAAACGGGACATATGTCCTTTTTTATTTGAATTCTTAATGGTGTAATACTAATATACTTACATCGAGAAGAGGATTTAACTAATGGGATTATTATTAGCTATACTAGCAGGATTCTTCATTTCACTACAAAATGTGACCAATGCAACTATCGGATCAGAGGTCAGTACATGGACAACTGCGATGATTACACAGGCTGCCGGAGCATCTGGGGCATTTATCATATATTTATTTTCAAAGAAAAGTGGCGCTGCTCTGGGTTTGAATAAAGTAAAGCCAATCTACTTATTCGGAGGTTCCTTTGGAGCAATCGTGGTTGCATCAAGTGTCATTGCGGTAACCTATGTGGGGGCAACCATCTCGAATTCGTTAATGTTATTGGCACAATTGGGGATTGTCATTATCATTGAAGCAGTGGGGCTTTTTGAAATCAGTAAACAGCCGATCGCAGCTAAACAATGGGCAGGGCTGGTATTGATGATGATAGGAGCTGTTTTCATTAGTTTATAGGGGTGACAATTTAATGGAAGAATACATCAAGAAATTTTCACTGGATCGCGTGTTGAACCAGGAGCTGATACAAGCATTAGCAATGAAAGAATATTGTAAGGGTGACCTCATTATTCAACAAGGTGAAGAACCAAAATATTTGTTCTTTTTGGTAAAAGGAAAGATCAAGGTCTATAAAACCTCTGAAGAAGGAAAACGATTAATATTATCGTTTAAAGAAAAATTTGATATCACTGGAGATATTGAATTTGTTCAGCAAGCACCTTACGTGAATACAGT
>DAMDNS010000169.1:0-6069 GCA_032083605.1 Ureibacillus sp. | reverse complement strand
CAAATGAAATGTTGTAAATTGTATATATATTTAGAAATATGAAGTCTGTTCGTTCTGTAAAAGTTAAATTGTAAAAGCTTTTAATAAAGAAGAAGGGTGGAATTTAGATAATTCTCTAAATTCTACCCTAGTTTT
Source organism: Ureibacillus sp. (assembly GCA_032083605.1). GTDB lineage: Bacteria > Bacillota > Bacilli > Bacillales_A > Planococcaceae > Ureibacillus. The sequence continues at coordinate 5,934 of DAMDNS010000169.1, read as the reverse complement.
ATAGAATAATAATTTTGTTATATTAACGGAAAGCAGCCTTAAACTCGCCAGTAATCGTTTGGTGGCCGTTATTTGAATCGTAGGCTTGCTCTTGTTCTAATTCGAAACGGTCCATGATTGGAATATCGTTAACAGAGAATAGGTAAGTATCCTGTGCTGCAACATGCTCATACCAAGCCCAGTTTGGTACTACAAAGTAATCGCCTTTTTTCCAATCGAAACGAACACCGTTAATAACTGAGTAACCAGATCCCTTATGGACATGGTAAACAGTAGAGTGTGTATGGCGCAATGCTTTAGTATGGAAATCCTTTGGCAGATGCTGCATTCTAGTTCCTAAAGTAGGGTTTGCAGATTTACCTGTAGATGGGTTAATGTATTCTACTGCAAATCCGTGATGTGGATTTGGATCGAATTCCATTAAACCTTTAATGCCTTCGACTGTACGATCCCATTTGTAGTTTGCAAGTGGAGCAACCGTGTATTTATCATCTCCAACAGGGCGTACCATACCGCCACGGTAACGTTTTTCAGTAAAGTTATCAGGGATATCCGGTTGCTGCAAGCCATCTGCATATGGCTCAAAGAATGTACCACCGATAGAGTAGATTGTCGGAATATCTAGAGCATCCATCCAAAGCATTGGTTCTGTGCCTACATGTTCATGACCATGCCAAAGATTTTTAGGCGTAATTAAGAAATCTCCTTCTTCCATGAAGATACGTTCACCTTGCACAATTGTGTAAGCTCCAGTTCCTTCAGAGATAAAGCGCAGGGCACTTTGAGAATGACGGTGAGATGGTGCTTTTTCGCCAGGCTGCAGCATTTGAACGGCAGCATAAATTGTTTGTGTTGTAGAAGCCCATCCCCAAGGCTTACGATATGTTAAGCCAGGATTTTGGAAATAAATTGCACGACGTTCGCCGCCGCGTTCCGGCGTGAAGATTTGGGCAGCTTCACCCATTTTCTTTTTAATTAACTCATCGCTCCAAAGGTAAGCTTCTGCATGTGGCTTTGGCGTATGATTCATAATTTCAGGAATAGCTTCCCAAAGAGGTCCTAGGTTGTATTGTTGAATGTCTTTTGTGTAATCGGTTACAATTGAACTTTTCATAAATTCTTTAACTTCTTGACTTACTTCAGCCATCTTGCATTCCCCTTTACAAGTAAAATTTTATAGTTAAAAGGGGAGTAGCGAATCCACTACTCGAACCCTTTCGTACACATCACTTTAGACTGTAGCCACGGCTTGCGTCGATTTTACTGTGTTTTCCAATGTACCGATTTGATCGATTTCGATTGTCACTACGTCGCCATCTTTCAAGAATTGTTGAGGGTCCATAGCAAATCCAACACCACCTGGAGTACCTGTTAATACTACATCGCCAGGTTCTAGCGTCATCAAGCCCGATAAGAATGATACTAATTTCTTCACATCAAATACTAGATTTGCAGTATTTGTTTTTTGACGAATTTCACCATTTACTTTTAGAACCACATCTAATCCTGAAGGATCTTGTAATTCATCAGAAGTCACTAGGTAAGGCCCCATTGGAGCAGTCCCATCGATTGTTTTACCTTGCAGCCACTGAATTGTACGGCGTTGGATATCACGGTAAGTTACGTCGTTTGTAATCGTGTAGCCTGCAACATAATCAAGTGCTTCTTCTTCAGAAACATTGCGAGCTTGTTTGCCGATCACAAATGTAAACTCGGCTTCATAGTCAAGTTGTTCAGAGATCGGGTAGAATGGAATATCATCTTCAGGCCCCAAGATTGTGTTTGCAAATTTTGCAAAGATTACAGGGTTAGATGGAAGCTCACGACCCATTTCTAGAATATGTTCACGATAATTGTGTCCTACGCAAATAATTTTTCCTGGTTTTTGCACAGGTGCTTCAACTTTAACTTCGTTTTTGTTATAAATTACTTTTTTATCAAAGCTATCTGGGTTGCCTAAAATGAAATCGATTGCATTTTGAGCTAATTGAAGAGATTCTTTACCGCCTTGGTATAACTCGTCAGCTGTTCCTGGAACAAATGCGTGAGCAATTTCTTCATAGCGATATTTTCCCTCAGTTTTTAACTGTGCCTGGTATGCATAATTTAAATCGATTACTTTATCTCCAACAATTGCTCCTACTCTCGTATGCCCCTGTGTTGTAAAGTTAATAAGTTTCATTATAATCCCCCTTAATATATTCTCGGATGATGAACAAAGTTCACTATTTATAAAAAGATTAATATCTTCGGCAAAAAAAGTCAATGTTATTTATTTTCAGAAAAAAAAGAAGCGGCTATTGAAAGTAGTTGGGAATCTACTCTTCCAATAGCCGCTGAAATAACAAGGCTTATTTAATTATTTATTTGCAGCCTTTAAATATCCGATTTTAATTTGAATAGCCGTAGTGGTCAGAGAGCTGTCTTGAAATCTCGAGAACCTGTTGACCGATAGGGTGATCTGCCGTTTTGGGAACAATTTCTGTGTATCCAACAACAGTGACTGCACCGAGTAATTCCTTGTCGTAATTTAATATTGGAACACTGAAGCTTGAGACATGCTCAACTAAAGGCTCAATTTTTGATGCGAAAAAAAATTTTTTAGCATTTTCTTTTTGAGTTTCATACATTTGAAGCTCTTTCTTATCAAGTTTTAATTTTTCTTCTGATACCCAGTCCTTCATTTGAGAATTGGGAAAAGCGGAATAAATAATCCCGGTAGAAGATGACAGCGGTAATGTTGTTCCGATTTGTGCTCCAATATTGACCCCATAATCTGCGCTGGATATATAGGTGATCAGTGGGCCGTTTACTGACGGAACAGCAAGCAGGGCAGTCAAATTGGTATTGTCATTTATTTTCTTTAAGTATGGAATGACAAGCTCGATAATCGACGATTGGCCAAGTGCAATATTGCCTAGCTGTATTAGTTTCTGGCCTAATGAGTATGTGTTCGTCTCTGGATTTCGATGAACGACCCCAAACTCACACAGCGTAGACAAATACTTATATAAATTGCTTTTAGTCATGGAAGTTAAATTTTGTATATCAGTAAATTTTAATGGCTCCTTTTGTTCTGCTAAAACATCTAAAATATTAAGTCCTATCTGTAAAGATTGAATGACAGATACCTTATTGATTTTCGTAGTCATGTTGGTCCCCCTTAGAATGCTTTCTCAATGATCTTCTTTATTTCTAATAGTTAGTAAATAGAGAAAATGTGCTTTAAATAGCTATTTTTCAAGTTAGTTCGCTATTATAACAAAAAACTGGCTTAACGGAAATTTCTAAATTTTTTCAATTTTGTATTGACGAAATGGTGAAAAGTGGTATAAATTTCTTATAACGAGAACACGGTTCTCTATAAGTGGAATTATAGTGGATAGGGGGAAATGGAATATGCAAAATGTAAGCGATATCATTGTTGTGGGTGGTGGCATCGGCGGTTTAGCTACTGCTCTATCAATCTATAAAAATACTGGTAAATCAATTTCTGTATTTGAGCAAGCTCCTGAATTCGGTGAAGTGGGTGCGGGAATCCAATTAGCTCCAAACGCATTAGAGGTTTTAGATTATCTTGGTGTTAAAGAAGAAATATTAAAAGTTGCAGTATTGCCAAAGCGTTTGGTATTGAAAGATGTCTATACGGCAAAAGAAGTTGCTACTCTTGACTTAGGGGAAGGCTTCCAAAAAGAATTTGGTCAGCCATATGTAGTATTACATCGTTCTGATTTACATCGCGTTCTATTTGAAGCGTGTAAAAAACTGGAAAACATTAAATTCTTTAATAACCAGATCATCCAAAGCGCTGAGCAAAACGATGGAACTGTGACAATCACAAACCAAAATGGTGAAAAATTCACTGCTGAAGCCGTAATCGGTGCAGATGGGTTAAAATCGAAAATTCGCAAACACTTTGTAGAGGATGAACCAATCAATTCGACTTATGTGGCATACCGTGGCACGATTCCGATAGAAGAAGTATCGGAAGACTTAGAATTAGATGATGTAATCATGTGGATTGGACCAAACCTTCACATGGTACAATATCCGGTTCGCCGTGGGGAATTATACAACCAAGTAGTTGTATTCAAATCATACGATGCAACAAAAGAAGACTGGGGGAATCCAGAAGAAATGGCAAAACGTTTCGAAGGTTCTCATCCAAAAGTACAAAATGCACTTTCATACATTAATCGTCAATTCCGCTGGCCAATGTTTGACCGTCTTCCAATTGAAAACTGGACAGATGGCAACCTGACATTAATGGGTGACGCTGCACACCCAATGCTTCAATACCTTGCACAAGGCGCAGTTCAAGCATTGGAAGATTCATATATTTTAGGTGAACAATTAAAAGTAAATGACTCATATGAAGAAGCATTCAAAAAATACCAAGAAATTCGTATCCCACGTTCTGCGATGGTGCAAACAAGTGCACGCAACTGGGGTGAAATCATTCACGCGGAAGATAAGGTCCTGATTATGCTCCGTGATGCAATCTTTGAAAAACATCAGCCAACAGATTTCCATCGTGTAGATTTCTTATACGGCATCTTTAACAAATATAAAGCTGACAAATTAATAAAGGCTTAATGAAATATAACCTAGCGCCAGATAGTGGCTAGGGTTAAATGGGAAAGTAAAAAGCGTTAGGGCATAAAACCTCTAACGCATTTTTCTACTAATAAAAACTATAAAACTTATTTTTCCGCATAAGGGGAACTTAAGGCTAGTCGCTAAAAGTTGTGGCGCTTAGCCATGCTTTTCGGTATTCATCCTTTATAACCAAAAGCTCGTGACATCTCTTTGTTAATGTCAATCAATTGCTCAACTATTTCAGAGGATGTATCCTTTGGAACTTGCTCTGAAAAACCGATAATCGTACAGGCAGCAACAAGCTCATTTTTATAATCTAAAATTGGCAGGCTTAGGGATGATACATGTTTCGTCAGAGGCTCTTTTGCAAAGGCGATGTGCGATTTTCGAATTTCCAGTAATTCATTTTGAAACTCATCGACAGGGAATTCTGGATTTTTGGCTTGTTCTTGTTCTATCCAGCTATAGACTTCTTCACGGTTTGCGTAAGCAGCATGTACTTTTCCGGCTGCAGATAGAAGAGGGAGCTTCGTGCCAATTTGAGCACCGATATTTAAGCCATAATTCGTGTTCCAAATACTTGTAATAACCGGCGTATCATTCAACCAGACAGATAATGAGCTTGTCATATTTGTAAGATTGCTAATTTCCTTAAAGTAGGAAGAAAGTTTGCTAGTGATGTCATTATTTTTCATAGCGGCATTTCCATACTCAAGGAATTTGTAGCCAAGGGAATAGTGTCCCTGCTTTGGATCTCTATAAAGTAAGTCAAGATGTGTTAATGTATTTAAATATTTATAAAGATTACTTTTCGAAATTCCAGTAAGCTCTTGAATCTCGGTAAATTTTAAAGGGCTGTCACTTTGGGCAACAACATCAACGATATTGACGCCATGAACGAGAGACCCAATTGTTGAAGCTTTATTCATTTCCATTTCGCGTAAATCCTTTCTAGTTGAATCTATTAAAATCGAACAATTTCGGAGCTAATATTTTCGAAATAATTAATTATATACTAAAATATACTATTATACATTATCAAAAAAGTGAAGAGAATTCACTATATAAGGAATAAAGGGAGGTTTTTTTGATGACAACGGCAATTTTAAATGAAAAAGTAGAGATTTTTAAGAAAAGTATTCTGGATATGATTAAGGTGCTTGAGGAAACGGAAGACTCTGTACTTTATATTAAGCCTTCTGCGGAAGAATGGTCTGGTATGCAAATTGTGTCCCATGTATTGGAAGCAGTAGACTTTTGGGTTGTGGATTTGGAATCGTTACTAATCGTTCCAGGTGGCAAATGGGGACGCAACCACGAGCATGTTCGCCGCTT
>DAMDNS010000168.1:0-6072 GCA_032083605.1 Ureibacillus sp. | reverse complement strand
ATAAGCTTTTCAACAGAAAATCTCAGTTTTCCCGCAAGATAGCAGGTCGAGAAATCGAAGAGCAAATCGTTGCCGCAAATGTGGATATTGTCTTGCTCGTCATGAGTTTAAATGCGGACTTCAATATTCGTCGGATGGAGCGTTATTTAGTTGCTGCATGGGATTCGGGAGCAACGCCTGTTATTGTATTAACAAAGGCTGATTTATGTGAAGATGCTGGAAGATACTTGAGAGAAATAGAAGCAGTTGCAATAGGCGTTGATATTTTTGTAACAAGCTCTTATACGGGAGAGGGAATTGAACAAATTCGTTCATTATTTAAAGAAGGCATCACAGGGGCTTTACTTGGCTCATCAGGTGCTGGGAAGTCAACGCTGACGAATGCGCTATGCGGCGACGACAAAATGGAAGTGTCTGATATAAGAGAAGATGATGCTAAAGGGAGACATACGACTACACATCGTGAGCTTGTCTTATTGCCTGGTGGGGGCTGTTTAATCGATACACCCGGGATGAGGGAGCTTCAACTATGGGATCAAGGAGATAGTCTTTCTTCAAGCTTTCAAGATATAGAGGCATATGCAACAAACTGCCGTTATCGAGACTGCACGCATAAAAGCGAGCCAGGATGTGCAGTCCTTGAGGCAATTGACAATGGTGAAATGGAACGATCCAGGCTACAAAGTTATTTTAAGCTGCAAAAAGAGCTGGCATTTTTGGAAAGAAAAACAAACACGCAGGCAAAGCTCGCAGAACAACGTAAATGGAAGCAAATTTCAAAGGGTCAGAAGAAAAAATATAAATAACATTACTCCAAACCTTGGAACCTATCCTACGAAGCAGGAGTCTATATATAATGTAAAGGCCAACGGAAATTTTCGTTGGCTTATTTTTATTTCCTTTACTCTTATGGGAGAATGGATATACTTTCTATGGATAAGAATTTTTTCGTGAATGATTAAAAGAAAATTTGAATAGGGTGTAATAATAGAGTAGCATTAGGATATAGAAAGCGTAGTGATAGATTTATCACGCAAGATCAATACATAAGGAGAGAATGAATGGAAACCTGGATTACAACAATAATGGAGGACTTTGGATACTTAGGCGTATTCTTATTAATCATGCTAGAGAACTTATTCCCTCCAATCCCTTCTGAAGTGATTTTAACATTCGGCGGGTTTATGACCACTTCGACAGATTTAACTATTACGGGCGTTATTATTGCATCTACAATTGGTTCGGTAGCCGGGGCAATTATTCTTTATGGAATTGGTGCAATCGTTGGAATTCAAAGAATTGAACGATTTGTTGATAAATGGGGAAAAATATTAAGACTGACAAGCAGAGATATTCATAAGGCAAATGCATGGTTCGAAAAATATGATGTTTGGACAGTATTCTTCTGTCGCTTTATCCCATTGATTCGCAGTTTAATTTCGTTGCCAGCAGGTCTTGCCAAAATGAATTTCTGGATTTTCTTATTGCTAACAACATTAGGTACGTTAATCTGGAATATGGTCCTCGTCAATTTAGGAGCAGCTTTAGGAAATTCATGGGAAACGGTTGTTCATTACATGGACATCTACTCAAACTTTGCCTATGCTGCCTTAGTGCTAATCTTTGTAGTAATCGTTATTCGATTCTATAGAAAAAAGATGAGAAGTTGAACTAAAGATTGATTCAGTATTTATGTCCTTCATCTGATGGGTGAAGGGCATTTTCTTGTTGCGCTAGTGTTAATGATTGCCAAAAACCAGGGGAGACGAGAAGAAAGTGGCGATAAGCTTCAAATATAAAGATCCTCGAGCAATGTTTGGACGTCTGCTTCAGATATTAAGCGGAAAAATTCCGTTTAAATAGAAAATAAACTAAAAAATAGCTCAATTAGACGGAGAAACACCGCCTATCGACTCAAAAAACGTGGAAATGGCTGATTTTTCTTAGAATAGTCGGAAAATCTCCCCTTATTTGCCCAGAAACGAGCTCCATTCGGCAAATAACCGGAAAAACGCCGCTTATGTTACTCTCGCTCATTACTAACACAGTTGAGAGAAATAGAAAGTCTTTTTTGGGACCTGAAAAATTCCGCTTACTCATCCCCCGAATGAACACTAAAAGAAAAATGGTCTTCAGAACTTGGCTGAAGACCATTTTAATGAGCAATAATCCTTCACAAACATGTGAATTCATATAAAGTATTAATTCTTGACAACAGCCCAGACAAGCTTTTTCAGAAAATTGCTAGGCCATCTTCTCAACCTTATCTTTAGGAAGGAAGAATGCGACCACGAGCAATATCGGTAATATCGAAACGATTTTAATTGTCGTAGCAATCCCTATATTATCGAGTAAAAATCCAATCACCACAGCCCCAATAGCGCCCATCCCAAAAGCAAAGCCTGTTGTGAGCCCTGCCATAGTTCCGATTTTACTTGGAACTAATTCCTGTGCATAAACAACCGTAACGGAGAAGCTGATCATTATCAACGTTCCAATAATGATTAAGAAAATAAGCACTAACCAAATCGGCATATACGGAAGCAGCAGGCAAAATGGAAGTGGTCCAACTACTGAAAGGAGAATAACGTTTTTTCTTCCGATTCGGTCAGAGAGCGAGCCTCCGAAAAATGTACCAACAACTCCAAATGCCATAAAGGTGAAAATAAATATTTGTCCTGTTCTTAAGGACAAATCATAATGATCCATTAAATAGAACACGTAGAAATTAGTGATGTTTGTTGTATAAAATGATCGGGCAAAAATAATAGTCAGCAAAAGTCCTAAAGCAATGCCAACTTGCTTTTTGGTTAGCGGCGGTAAAGAGGAGATAAGTATTTTCTTCCTATTCTTCTCTAACTTTTCTGCCTGCAGTTGGGCCATATACCATCGGGATAATTTAAGCAATATGGCAATCCCGATTGCTGTTAATAATAGAACGATTGCCGCACCGTGCTGCCCATAGACATCTAAAATAAATGCGCTGATTAATGGGGCTAAAGCTTGTCCTGAATTTCCACCAACCTGATAGATTGATTGAGCAAGTCCTCTTTTATTGCCCGCTGACATGAAGGATACCTTTGAGCCTTCAGGGTGAAAGACAGCTGATCCCAATCCTAAAAATAAAACAGCGATAATGATGACCCAATAGGTTTCAGCTAATACCAGCATGAGTAAACCTACAAAAGAACTCATCATCCCTATAGGCAATGCGTATGGCATAGGTTTTTTATCACTGATGAATCCGACTACCGGCTGGAGGGTAGAAGAAAACATATTTAAAACAAAGGAAATCATTCCAAGTGCAGTGAAAGATAGTCCTAAGTCTCGTTCTAGCAGTGGAAACATGGCTGGGACAACCGATTGCATCGTATCGTTGATTAAATGGGCAACCCCAATGGCAATCATTACAGGATAAATAGGATGATTGGCAGTAATATTATTTGCTTTCATTTTGAAATCACACCTTTTAGTCAAATCGTATTTACAATTATACCCTTTTCTGAATATTTGCAAAGGACATTTGGGTTTATATGTAGAAATTCCTTTACAAATACTTAAGTAAGGATTTACCTTTTCTCTAATTATTTAGGATAATGATGTGTTACAATATAATTTCACTTATAGGAACGGAGGGTTTTCGACTATGCAATCAGTTAGACTACGTCACCATATTTCGAACCAATAATTTCATACGTTCAAAATAGTTCTTGCCTCTTTGGCAGAGCAATTGGGTTTGGTCTAACGATTTTGGAAACCTTAATTTTTCGAAAAAAGCAAAGGTAAAAAAGAAATGTAAAATTCCTTTTGAAAAAGGGAATTTTATAGTGATTTCTTATTCCAGCAGATCAATACCCACTACAAGAAAAAACAGCAGTGGTTAATGAATGTATTGTAATTAAATGGTTCTAATAGTTTTGAAACAATTAAACCAATTAGAAAAGGATGTAACAATTATGAGTCACCCTGAACAAATTACAGTACAAAATTGGAAGAAAAGTATCACGCTCTTTTTAGGAAGCCAAACGATTTCATTATTTGGATCCGCGCTCGTTCAATATGCGATCATGTGGTATATTACTTTAACTACACAATCCGGGATAATGATGACAATCTCGATTATTTGCGGATTTATCCCAACGTTTTTCCTTTCGCCGTTTGGGGGAGTTTGGGCAGATCGCTATAATCGCAAATATTTGATTATAATGGCAGATTCTATGATTGCCATTTCTACACTTGTCTTGGCTATCTTATTTTTAAATGGATACGATTCAATGTGGCTACTGTTTGCTATTTCTGCAATTAGAGCAGTCGGAACAGGTATTCAAACACCGGCAGTAGGGGCAATCTTACCTCAAATTGTGCCTGCAGATAAGCTTACGAAGGTAAATGGTGTAAACGGAAGTATCCAGGCCCTGATTATGTTAGTAGCGCCAATCGCAAGTGCTGGTCTACTGGCATCGACAACCATTGAAATCATTTTCTTTATCGACGTGGTTACTGCTGCAATCGCCGTACTCACATTATTATTGTTCTTAAAAGTACCATTGCATGAAAAAGCAAAAGAAGCACAAACAACAGGTTATTTCAGTGATTTTAAAGCAGGCTTAACGTATATAAAAGAACATGCTTTTTTAAAGAAATTCTTTACATTTTTTGCGATGTTCCTTATTTTAGCAGCACCAGCAGCCTTTTTAACGCCTCTGCAAGTAACAAGAAGCTTTGGGGCAAATGAGTGGTATCTATCGGCCATAGAGATTGCCTTTTCTATTGGAATGATGGCTGGAGGAATTTTGATTGCTACCTGGGGCGGGTTCAAAAATAAAACACACACAATGGCTATATCAGCCTTTGGATTTGGATTGGGTACAGTACTGCTAGGTGTCGTACCTGTATTTTGGCTTTATTTAATCATGATGGCTCTTGTTGGAATCGTTATGCCAATGTTTAACACACCGGCAACGGTATTACTTCAAGAGAAGGTGGAACCCGATTACTTAGGTCGAGTATTTGGCGTTTTAACGATGATTTCTACCTCTGTCATGCCTCTGGGGATGATTATATTTGGCCCTCTTGCTGATATTGTAGACATTGAATGGCTCCTAATCGGAACGGGAATTCTCTTATTCCTGCTTGGATTTGTCTTACTTGGAAGCAAGGTATTGATTGAAGCGGGAAAACCTGATACGGAATAATAATAAAAAGAAGATTTCGGCACTGACCGAAATCTTCTTTTTTTCACCTTAAGTATTAATAAGCTAAGCCAAATAAGGCTTTGATATGTGATAAGTAACGAACATGACTTGCTTCTTTCATCAACGAAGCTGGAAGACCTTTTAGTGGAATATTGTTGCTTCCAACAGTTGCTACACCGTCTTTACGTCCAAGACTGGCAAGTGTACCAGAGTTCACTGGGCTAAATACTTCTAGCTTTTGGCCTTCAAGTGTTGCGTATAAGTTATATCCTGCAGTTTCACCCATTTGCCATGCAACTTGTGCAGTTGGTGCGAATAATGGACGACCGCCATCAGCTGGAAGAGCGACAGAAGCATCACCAACAACGAATACTTCAGGATGAGATTTAGAACGTAAATACTCATCAATCACTGCTTTACCGCGATCACATTCAAGTCCTGATTCCTGTACTAACGGAAGTGCTGCAACCCCACCAGTCCAGATGAAAGTATTTGCTTCGATAAATGAACCGTCTTTAAGGGAAATTTTATTTCCTTCAACACCTGTAACAGGAAGGCCAGTTAAGAATTCAACGCCACGTTTTGCTAAGCTTTCTGTAGCGCGTTCGATTAGGTTGTCAGGAAGAACAGGCAAGATTTTTGGACCAGCTTCAACAAGCTTGATGCTAAGGTCTTTAAAGTCTACGCCGTATTTTCTAGCAATGTCAGGGAAGTTGTCCACGATTTCACCAACTAGCTCAACACCAGTTAAACCGCCTCCACCAATTACGATTGTAGCATCTGCCGGATTTTTTGATTTTGCATAAGCAGCAATCTTGCTTTCAATGTGATGGTTGATACGGTTCGCATCGTCAACAGATTTTAATACCATACTGTT
>DAMDNS010000167.1:0-6094 GCA_032083605.1 Ureibacillus sp. | reverse complement strand
TAAATGGGTTGCAAAGCTATGCCGTAAAGTATGGGGAGTAATTTCTTTTTTTATATCCGCTTTCGCAGCATGCTCTTTTAATAATTTCCAACAACCTTGACGTGTTAAACGTTTTCCGCGCTGATTGATGAAAAAAGCTTCTGTTTTTGGGTATGTCCCTTGTAATTTGGCACGAGCATTTTGTAAATAGGCATCAATAGCACGCACCGCACTTTTGCCAAGAGGAACAATTCGCTCTTTCCCACCCTTACCAAATACTCTTACAAAGCCCATCGTTACGTGAACATCCTCAAGATTTAACCCTATCAGCTCACTAATACGCATGCCTGTGCCATAAAGAAGCTCAAGCATTGCCACATCCCGAATTCCTTGTGGTTTGCTTTGATCTGGTGCTTCAACTAGTAGGTCAATTTCTTCTATTGATAAGACTTTTGGCAGCTTCTGTTCTATCTGGGGCATTTCCAGATGTATAGTTGGATCCGTATCGGTCAGCTTCTCGCGCAATAGAAATTGATGGAATGAACGAATCGAGGAAATATGTCTAGCTATCGTTCTAGCAGCAATCCCTTGATTTCTTAATGCCCCTAAATGCAGCAATATATGTGTGCGTTCAACCTCTCTTAATGAGGTTAACGCCAATTCTTTATGTAAATGCTCAACGTATCCTTCCAGATCTCGACGATACGACGATAAAGTATTCTTTGATAACTGTCTCTCTACCTGTAAAAAATGAACATAATCCAAAATCGCTTCCTTTGCATCCTTCAAGGAAATCACCCATCTTTCTTGTACCAGGTCCACAAACAATTTAGAATATTCTAAATTGTTTGTGGACCTGGTACTTTATACTTAAATAAAAAGATGTACATTCGTATGTGAGACGAATTGTACATCCTTTAGTCAGTTTTCTTCTTGTTTATCATGACATCTGTGGCAAATACCATGGAATGTTAAACGATGGTCTTTGATGATAAAGTTCCAGCGTTTTTCAACAATGCCTTCTACATCTTCTAATAGATCCTCTTGAATTTCGTCTACTGCGCCGCATTCAATACAGACAAGGTGATGATGGAAGTGCTTTGCGCCTTCTTGTCGAAGGTCATAACGGGATACCCCATCGCCAAAATTAATTTTATCGACAATTTTCAACTCAGTCAGTAATTCTAATGTTCGATAAACTGTTGCCAGTCCGATTTCTGGTGCTTTATCTTTTACTAATAAATAGACATCTTCTGCACTTAAATGGTCTTCTTCATGTTCTAATAGCACTGCAACTGTCGCTTCACGCTGTGGCGTCAGTTTATAGCCAGCACTATGCAATTGCTTTTTTATACGATCAATACGGCTTTCCATACGACGCCCTCCTAAACTCATTCTATTATAACAAATGAGTAAAAGCTATTACAAGAGAGGGATGAATTATTAGTGAAACGAACTAAACGAGCATTTCTTCGCAATTTTCACAACCTATACGTACAAAACTACTAAATTAGAAAATTTTTCTACTTTAAAGTCGAGGCAGTATATACGATATTGACACAATTTCCCCTACGCAAATGACCGACATCGCAATCACCAGGGTTACAAATAGCCTCTGTGAGAAGACATACTTCTTATTTGGTCCAACTTTTTTAGCGCCATATACTGAACATAGCATAAAAAGAAGGAAACAATAAATCAACTGGAACGGGAACCACCAAACACTATAAACAAGCAAAGATTCTTGTTGTGTTAGAAGAAATACTGAACTAAAGCCAAAGAAGGTAATTTTCACGCCAACAACAAATTTTGCTAAGACATGTAAATAAGGATGCGTTGCAAAAAATAACACCAGTACCATCCATGCAATAAGCGGCAGTATCGTTCCCCAAACCGAAATATCTGATACATCAAGTATTCTTGGATCAATATAGCTGATTAATTTCATAGACTTGTCCAATGGAAAAACTTGAAAGCAGATAACGCCACTGACAAAGCTAATTGCTAGAATAATAGCATATTGGATAAATAAGACCGAACGAAACATAAGCATTCTCCTTTCGTTGTAACATCTTATGCTCGTTCTCTATCAATATACCTCTTAAACTGGCGTTAGTTTTTTATGGACTCTATCATTTTTCGTACCAAAACTTTTTATCGTTCTTAAAACCAAGCCTACTACTGATTTGCTTTCAACCATAGTACAGCAAAGGCAGTTTTTGCATCAAAAATCTTTTGCTCTTTTACCATAACCTCTGCCTCTTCTACAGTCACTTCTAATAGTTCGACAAATTCATCCTCATCGAGATCTGCTTTTTCCTCTATTTTATATAAATCTTGTGCAACAAACAAATGAATCACTTCATCCGCAAAGCCTGGTGACGTTGCAAATGTTTGCAAATACTTTAACTCATGGCAGCCATAGCCTGTTTCTTCCTCTAATTCTCTTCTTGCCGTTAGCTCCGGCTTCTCCCCAGGCTCTAGCTTGCCAGCCGGAATTTCGACGATGGATCTTTCAAGAGCTTTTCGGTATTGCTCTACAAGGACCAGCTTCCCTTCCGCTGTAATGGCAATGATTGCAACAGCACCAGGATGATTCACAATTTCCCTTTTTGATTCTTTGCCATTTGGCAGCAGAACATCGTCAACCTTTAGTGAAATTACTTTTCCATTGTAAATTTGATTGGAGCTTAGTGATTTTTCCTCAAATTTTTTCATTTCAAATGCCCTCACTTGTCGTCATAATTGATTTCATTGTACCATTAGTTATGAATCCGTATGAAGGAAAGAGGGTTGTGAAATGAAAAAAAGAAAACTTGGAAGCAGCGACATTGAAATATCCGAGATAAGTCTTGGCTGCATGTCCCTTCCTAAATCTATAAAGGATGCAAGGCCAATTGTAGAAGCAGCCCTTGAATCAGGGGTTAACAATTTCGATACATCCGACCTATATGATAAAGGAATAAATGAACAAATTGTCGGCGAACTATTAGAAGCACATCGCCAAGAGGTTATCATCGCAACAAAAGTAGGAAATCGCTGGAATGAAGGTCAAGATGGCTGGCATTGGGACCCATCTCCATCCCATATTGAAAATGGCCTCAAAATGAGTCTAAAGCGGTTAAAAACCGACTATATCGATGTCTATCAATTGCATGGCGGAACAATTGACGACCCTTGGGATGACATTATCGAAACCTTTGAGAATTTAAAAAAAGAAGGATACATTCGAGAATATGGCATCTCCTCTATTCGCCCGAATGTGTTTAAACCCTTCCTGGAAAAAAGTAATGCCATATCAAATATGATGCAATATAGCCTGCTGGATCGCCGCCCCGAGGAATTTTTTGACGACATTTCAAATGCAAATGCCTCTGTGGTAACTCGCGGTTCGATTGCTAAAGGATTATTGACAAATGAATGGCCAAAACGAGTTGACGCTGCAAACGGCTACTTAACTTATTCTAAAGAAGAATTACAAAAAGCGTTGAAGGAGCTGCAAAATGCATATGAGGATATCCATGCCCTCAGCATTGGCTTTAATCTAAGTCATCCAGTGATCGCATCGACCGTCATTGGAGCAAGCTCAAAACAACAATTACTCGAAAACCTAAGCGCATACGAAACGTCACAATCGATTACTGATTTCTCACCTATTCAGCACATATTGAAGAAAGATATATATACTGAGCACCGATGAAAAAATATATATTCTTAATCGTCACAGTTTTAATCCTATTGTTTTGCGTTTCGAGTATGACCTACGAGCAACAAACGATTGTGCCTACTTTACAAGATAAATTGGAGAGTCAGCCCTTTTATAATTTATTAAGCAAAATAGAAGTTACCTATTGGGGACAAACGATTTCCGTTGAAACTCGCGGCTATTATTACTTTATCGAGTTTTTAGTTCGAAAAGGCCTGCATTTCACTGGCTATGGGTGCATCGCCATACTATTTTATTTAATGTATCGCAAATTCAAAGTGAAGTTTGCCGTTATATATGCAGTACTAACGACTTTTGCTGTAGCTTCACTGGATGAATTTCGCCAAACCTTTGTTTCAGGCAGAACAGGCATATTTGACGATGTCATCCTTGATACCGCTGGGGCCATAACATTTATGATTATTTTTAAAATCTTTTATGTACTCTTTCGAAAATCCAAAACCCTAACTTTTAGAACAAATAGTGCCACGAATCGAGAATGTAACATTTCTGTGTTATATTCTCTTTTTTTGCACGTTTATAGTTATGTCATTTTTCGCAACAATCTTATTTTTAATAAAAGTCTAGACCTCATTTATTTTTTTGATATAATGACATCTATCAGTTATTTAGCAGGACGAAAGTTTTGAATAAAGACTGATTCTGATTATTTCGACCGATTTCACCTCAAAAGTGTTGATGTGTAAATTAGGTTAAACAAAATATAATAGCGGTGATTGCTATGGGATGACTATAGCAGGAGCAATTTCTGGAGAGATCGCATGTTGCGACGCCGAAGGGTTCACAATCTCAGGCAAAAGGACAGAAAAGGTAACAACTTAGAAGATTATTTATTTTGATTTGATGTACAATCAATTCCAAATGAATAACGGTTTTTCATTATTTTCTTTTTGTTATTTTTTTAATGTCAATGAGATGGGAGCTAATTTCCTATCTCATTTTTTATTTTTCAGCTATTGTTGTAAGTTGATTTCAAAGCTTGATCATAGAGGGTTTTATAGTTTGAGGATATTATGGGAAGACGGTCGGATCCCGCATTGAGTTTTGACAGATACGGGGGCCCATTTGACGAATAAAATGATTCATTCAAACTGAGATTCTACATTTTTTTCAGATATTAATTTTAGTGTGGCAGCATAAATAAAGACATCTGGCATTTTAAATTATTGACTCGATTCCAGCAAAATAGAAGAATACTATATCTATCAATTGAATTATATCTGAATCCCAAACATCCCGGGCTTCCCTCTTAAGAAACACTACTAGCTTCGAATCAATAGCAAGGCCGCTAATCCAGGGGGCATCAAAATGGAACAAAAATTAAAAAGAGACTTAAAAAACCGACACGTGCAGTTGATTGCTATCGGTGGAACTATCGGAACCGGTTTGTTTTTGGGTTCAGGAAAGGCCATCGAAAAAGCAGGGCCATCCATCCTGCTCGTGTACATGATTATCGGAATAGCACTATTTTTCGTAATGCGCGCTTTAGGGGAATTGCTTTTATCCAATGCAGGCTATCAATCCTTTACTGATTTTGCCTCGGTTTACGTGGGACCATGGGCAGGCTATGTAACTGGCTGGACATACTGGTTCTGTTGGATCATGACCGCAATGGCCGATATTATCGCTGTTGGCTTATATGTAAGATACTGGTTCGATATTCCGCAATGGATGCCGGCAATTTTCTGTTTAGTTATCCTTTTAGGTTTAAATTTATTAACAGTTAAGCTATTTGGCGAATTAGAGTTCTGGTTTGCCTTGATAAAAATCATCACAATCATTGCGTTGATCGTAATCGGAATCCTCCTATTGGTTATTGGATTCAAAACGGAAACAGGTGTTGTTTCTGTGAATAATCTCTGGGAGCACGGCGGCTTCTTCCCGAACGGAATTTCCGGTTTCTTATTCTCCTTCCAAATGGTTGTATTCTCCTTTGTCGGAGTTGAACTAGTCGGGGTATCAGCGGCCGAAACAGCTGACCCTAAAAAAAATATCCCCTCTGCAATCAACAAAATTCCAGTTCGAATTTTACTGTTTTATGTAGGGGCCATCTTTATCATCTTATGCATCAATCCATGGACAGAATTAAGTGCAGCAAGCAGTCCATTTGTACAAGTATTTACACTTGTCGGCATTCCTGTGGCAGCCGGGCTCATTAACTTCGTTGTGTTAACTTCTGCTGCATCAGCCGGAAACAGCGGATTATTCTCAACAAGCCGTATCCTGTTTAACTTAAGCAGAAACAAGCAAGGAGCCAAAGCATTAGGTAAGCTAAATAAAAACGCAGTCCCTGCAAATGCACTATTTATTTCATCTATTGTCGTTTCGATTGGCGCTTTATTAAGCTACGCGATTCCGGATTCAGCATTCAGCATTGTCACAACAATC
>DAMDNS010000166.1:0-6094 GCA_032083605.1 Ureibacillus sp. | reverse complement strand
CTCTGAATCACCTTCAGCAGTGATTTGTCACTCTTGAACCCGTTTCGTGACACTCCGAATCTCCTTCATCAGTGATATGTCACTTCAGAACCCGTTTCGTGACACTCTGAATCACCTTCAGCGGTGATTTGTCACTTTCGAACCCGTTTCGTGACAAAAACTCTGTCATCAAAGTTTTTGTCGCCATTAAAATAAAAATGACTGTAGACAACTCAAAGCTTGCCTACAGTCATTAGCACTATAATTTTAAATAGTTTTATTCCTTATACCCCTTCTTCACCAAGCTCCTTTTATGCATGGATGCATTCAGAAGCCCACCGAAAATCAGGATCATTCCTGTGAAATACAACCAGAGCATTAAGATGATCACCCCGGCGATACTTCCATAGGTAGAAGCATAGTTGCCAAAGTTATTAACATAAAATGAGAACCCAAAGATTAAGACAACCCATGCTACAGTTGAAAATATCGCTCCTGGAAATACGCTAATAATACGCAATCTTGGATCGGTATTAGGAATTATCCAGTACATTAAGCTTAAAACGATAAAGATTAATGCGGGTGGCAGAATCCATCTGATTTTTTCCCAAAAATTCGCAAATGACTCCTCTACCCCTAAATAGTTAAATAAATTATAGGCGAATTGATGGCCAAATATTGAAATAAATAAAACAATTAAAATGACTACTACTAGGGCAATCGTAAATACCAAGGACATGCCACGATTAATCAATCCGGATTTTGGCTCTGTTTCGTATGCTCCATTCAAGGTTTTAATTAGTGCGTTGACGCCCCTTGAAGCTGACCAGATTGTTCCCAATACCCCGATAGAAAGCAGCCCACCACCATTATGGGTAGTTAAAATTTCCGTCAGCGTTCCTTGAGTCAGCAAGAAAACTTCTGTCGGAACCATCGTTTGGATGAAATCAAATACATATTCCTGATCTAAATCTAAATAAGGTAAAAGTGTAACGATAAAAATTAGTAAAGGAAAAAACGATAATAGGAAAAAGTAAGCTAATTGAGCTCCCATGCCCGACATATCTACATCCCTCATACGTACAATCAAATCTTGAATAAATCCCTTTGGAGTTGTTATATCAATTTTGGACTCATCAGGATCTATAAAGGATTTTACTGATGATAATGTATCATTATTTTGTGATTTTCTCACTTCACTCAAATCTTGCCCACTCCCCCTCAGAATTCAACATTTAGTTTAACTTTTCAGGTTTGTTCAATTCGTTTTTTGTATCTTTAACAATATTTTGAACACTTTCTGGTATTTCTTTAACCTCTTCAATTTTACTGGCAATCGTATTAATATTTTCTGAAGCACTCACATATATTTTTTGTGCTGCTTCTACTTTTTGTTCAATAACCTGTTGTAGCTCATCACGATTCTTCGCGTAATAAACAATCCTTTCCTTCACATTTTTTGTTGTTTCTATTGTATGTTCTCTCGTTTTACGGTCAAACATACTAATAACCGCTCCGACAATTGCAAATGTAGCCATTGATTTGAATAATTTACTCTCACTCATCTATTTACCTCCTATTCTAAATTGAAACATCATTCACACTGGTAATTTTTTCTTCACACTTCCATTTTATTAGAATCTTCACTTATCGCCAAGAAAATTAGCCACTCTCCTCCTTGCACTTTTACTGGGAAAGAAATATCCTTTACTTCTATACCCAAAAAGGAATACTTCTAAGAGTGACAAATGTTATTGACAAAGAAGGGCATTGAATGGAATGATTAAATGGATACTTTGAAAGGGTGGGGACAAAATGGATTTGACAAAACCATCAAAAGAAAATGTTTTTTACATGATCGAGCAAATTAAAGAAAAACTGCGCATGGTAAATGTTGACGCTATGAAATCAGAACATTTCACAGATGAACATTATGAAGATATATTGTATCTTTATGAAATGGTGATGAAACGCAACACATTCAGTCCAAGTGAAATGCAGGCTATTGTTTCTGAACTTGGCGCATTAAGAAGATAAAAAAACTTCAAAATTAAGTGTGTCTCCATCCTTAGTGCTTATTAATTGAACGCCGATCAGGTTTTTCACTAATGGCGAATTTAAGGAAGAAGCATATGAAAAAGTTTCCAACGTTAGACTTAATGTCCTATGCGTTGGAAACTTTTTTTAAGAAACCCATTATTTATTTTGATTTAATGCAACAGCAATTGCTGCTCCAATTCTGGCGTTATTTTTTACAAGTGCGATATTTGCTACTAAAGATTTCCCTTCCGTTAGCTCCTTCACCTTCCCAAGTAAGAACGGTGTCACATCTTTTCCTTTTATGCCATTCTCTTCAGCCTCGATTAAAGCTCTTTCAATAATACCATTGATGAAGCTTGCATCCAATGCTTCCTCTACCGGAATGGGGTTTGCAATTACTGCTCCACCCTGTAAGCCTAAATCCCATTTCGCTCGCATCATATCAGCCACTTCCTGAGCCGAATCTAAGCGGAAATTCACGGAAAACTCACTGTCTCTTGTGTAGAACGCAGGCAGCATATCAGTTCCAAAGCCTACAACAGGCACACCTTTTGTTTCTAGGTATTCTAATGTCAGCCCGATATCCAGAATTGATTTTGCCCCAGCACATACTACTGCAACATTTGTTTGAGAAAGCTCTTCTAAGTCAGCAGAAACGTCCATTGTATTTTCTGCCCCTCTATGAACACCACCAATACCACCAGTTACAAATAGTTCAATTCCTGCAAGCTCAGCTGCAATCATAGTTGCTGCTACTGTTGTCGCTCCAAGTTTTTTCGTTGCTACTAAATAACCCATGTCACGGCGAGAGGTTTTTGCTACATTGCTTGCATTACCGAACATTTCAAGTTCGTCATCTGTTAAACCGATTTTAATTTGCCCATCGATAATTGCAATTGTTGCTGGTACTGCCCCATTGTCACGAATGATTTGTTCTACCTCGCGAGCCGTTTGTACATTTTGTGGATACGGCATACCGTGAGAGATAATCGTAGACTCCAATGCTACAATCGGTAACCCTTTTTCTTTGGCTTCTAGTACTTCCTGTGAATATGATAGATATTTTTCCATGTTAGTTATTCCTCCAATTGTTTAATTCATCTGCTGAAATATTTTGTCTAACGGTTTTGTCTGACTGCAAGGTTTTCGTTGCGTTATACTGACCAAACCTTACCGCGCTCATAAATGGCTCTTCATTTATGACACCATGTAAAAAACCAGAAACAAAGGCGTCTCCTGCACCGGTCACGTCAATAATTTCATCAGTTTTCTCTGCTTCAAAATAAAACACGCCATCTACATTACCAACCATAGCGCCCTGATCACCCAATGTTAAAATAACATTGCTTGCTCCTTTTTCCATGAGCATTTTTACTGCGGTTGAGTAGTCTTTGTCGTTTAAAATTCGGATATTAAGATAGGCCTCGGCCTCATCACGGTTGCAAATAAAATAGGTTACGCTTACAAGATCATCTGGCATGTTTTTAATTTTCGGTGCCGAAACTGGAATAATCGCCAAGGGAATATTCCTCATACTGGCAAGGTTCTGTAAATACACCACCGATTCTTTTGGACAGTTCAGGTCAACTATGAGACACTTTGCATTACTTAATAAGGCTTCATATTTTTTTAATACGGATGGCAATAATGAATCATAGATTGACATATCTGCCATTGCAAGGATTAATTCCCCTTTGGCATCCAATACTGCACTGTAAGAACCCGTTTTTAAATCAGGCAAAGCTTCAGCATAATCCAGATTCATGAATGCCTGACTTTCTTTTTCAATGAATTTGGCACCTTGATCCTGACCCAACAGCGAAATCAGCTTCACTTCATTACCAAAACGACCTAGGTTTTCTGCAATATTTCTCGCAACTCCTCCGACACTCTCCGTCACGGTAGAAGGATTAGAGGTTCCGTATTGTACATGTCCATCTAGATGAAACTTGCGGTCAACATTGGCTCCCCCGATAGCAAAAATTGAATTTCTCTCCGGCAGTACATAAGCACGTCCGATAATTTCACCTTTTTTTGTCAAGCCAGAAATAGTGTTCGCCAGAGCGGGCCGCGACATATTTAAAGCTTCCGCCATCTCCTGCTGCGATAAGAATGGGTTATTCTTAATCATTTGAAGAACGAGCTGCTCTTTTTCATTCACTTTTATATTTCACCTCATTCATTTAGAACATTTGTTTAGAATTATAAACTTTTGTTACAGATTAGTCAAAGGAAATTATTATCCCCAATTTCCTTAGCTTTTTTACGCTTAAATTAGAAACCTTTTGTTTTCCGAAGTTTAAACAAAAAACCCGAAAGTATTAAAATACTTTCGAGTTCATTGTTTATTCCCTTTTATTCATTTGCTTTTGTGCCATCTTCTTTTACTAATTGTTGAATAAGTACTTCTACACGACGATTTTGTGCTCGTCCTTCCGCCGTATCATTTGAAGCAATCGGGTTAAATTCTCCATAACCCTTTGCGCTGAAATATTTTGGATCCAGCGCCGGGTTACTGTCCATGATCATTTTCATTAAATTAACCGCACGCATAACAGATAGCTCCCAGTTCGAACTAAATTCTACTGTATTTTGCGGAATATTGTCTGTATGCCCAGTAACAACAATATGCCTTGCTGGGTCTAATTGAAGAATTTGAGATAGCTCGACAGCAATTCCAGCATAATCTTGTTTTACGTCAGCTTTCCCTGGATCGAATAAAATGCTATCTCGAATCGTTATTAATAATCCCTCATCGGTCATAGTTGTCGCAAACGTGCTTTCCAGCTCATTCACTGCAATAAAATTATCCAATGTTTCTTGGATTTCCTGAAGCTCTCGCTGATCCTGGATATAAGCGGCTTCAGCCGAAGAAATACCATTTGTCGATGTATCTGGTCTTTCAACTACAGAGGTATTTTCCATGATCCCGGTTCCGCCGTCTAAAATTTCGTTAAAAACATTAGACATCTTATTCAGCTTCGCTTGGTCAATCGAGCTTGACGAAAACAATACAATAAACAGGGCTAATAACAGCGTCATTAAGTCAGAATAGGGTAATAGCCATGATTCATCAACATGGTTGTCATGCTTTTTCTTTTTAGCTTTCCTTGCCATTACCACCCGCCCCGCTTTCGTCTGTGATTTTACGGCGTTCCTCCGTTGGTAAATATGAAGCTAGTTTTTGTTCAATAACACGAGGCGCTTCACCTTCTAATACCGATAAAATCCCCTCAATCATTAAGCTTTTTAGTTTTACTTCTTCTGCAGATTTTCGTTTTAATTTATTGGCAAATGGATTCCAAAGTACGTACCCTGTAAAAATACCGAGTAATGTCGCAACGAATGCACCAGTAATGGCATGTCCCAATTTATCGATATCGTTCATATCTCCCAAGGCAGCCATTAACCCCACCACGGCTCCTAGTACCCCTAAAGTTGGGGCATACGTACCAGCTTGCGAGAAAATTTGTGCTCCACTTGCATGTCTTTCTTCAAGCGCTTCTACCTCTTCAGTCAGTACATCACGAATATAATCGGCATTTTGACCATCGATAGCCAATGTTAACCCGTTTTTTAAGAAAGGATCCTCTACTTCAGCAGCTTTGCTTTCAAGTGCCAACAAACCTTCTCGACGTGCAAGATCTGCCCAGCTTGAAAACATTTTGATTACTTCAACTTCATTTGTAAGCTTTTTGTCTGTAAAAAGGATTTTAAATAGTTTTGGTACCCTTTTTAACTCACTCATCGGAAAAGCAACTGAAACGGAAGCTATTGTACCGACGATTATTATTAGAAAGGCTGCAGGGTTAATAAGTATACTTAAGCTTGCACCTTTTACTACCATTCCTACAAAAACAGCAATAATTCCAAGTACTATCCCTATGATTGTTGATATATCCATAAATGTGTTCCTCCAAATCTTCTACTACTCTTTTTTTCGACAAATAATCTATTTTTTTTACAGCAATATGACAGAATCATTGAAACAAGTTAAATTTATTTCAAAGTTTCTACAAAATTTTTAGTTAAACTACATTATATAGGAAATTAAAAACGTATGGATCAATAGCTA
>DAMDNS010000165.1:0-6112 GCA_032083605.1 Ureibacillus sp. | reverse complement strand
CTAAAAGAAAGAAGATTGGCGATTTCTAAATGGTCTGAAGCAACTTGTGGTTTTGTTGGCAGAAGTCCTGATCATGTCGCTAGCTTTTTGGCCTCATTCGCGAGTTCGCCCGAGGTATTTGAGCGCGGGGGAATAGGTTTTGGAGAGAACGTATTAAATTTCTATAAACATGTGCGAGATAAAGATTTATATGTAACATATGTAATCATTCCACCACAAATTGATCGAAGTAAAGCAGCTCATGAGCTAGAAGATAAATTCCTCCCAGTTGGAGTTTATGAAGAAAAAGAGGACGGTATAGTTGTGAGAGGTTCTCAAATGCTTGGTACTGCATCAGCAATATCGGACTACTTATTTGTAAGTTGTCTTACTCCACTGCGACCTGGGGATGAAGACTATGCTTTGTCCTTTGTATTGCCGATTAATGCAAAAGGGTTAAAATTTTATGCAAGATCTAGTTATGCTGAAAAATCTCCAAGCACATTTGATTATCCATTATCCTCTCGTTTTGACGAAAGTGATTCATTAGTTGTTTTTGATGATGTATTCATTCCATGGAAAGACATTTTTGTTTACAAAAATATTGATATTGTAAGGGCTCAGTTCCATGAAACACCAGCTCACGTATTAGGAAATAATCAAGCGCAAATAAGATTCAGCAATAAATTGAAGTTTTTGATAGGGGCTGCTCGAAAAGTTACTGCCATGAACGGAATCGATAAAATTCCTTCTGTTCAAGAAAAATTAGGCGAACTTGCATCTATTGCAGCTTCGGTCGAAGGTAACCTTTTAGCTTCAGAATATAATTGCACCATTGATAAAAATGGCGTAGCACGACCAGATCCACGTTTCCTTTATGGAGTAGTTGGTCAGCAAGATATTATTTACGCATCAACTATTAGAATATTAAGAGAATTATGTGGTGGAGGGGTTTTACAATTACCTTCATCATACAAAGAACTTATCAATCCTGAAACGAAAGATGATATCTATCAATATATTCGTTCGACAGGGGTTGGTGCTGAGGAAAGAATTAAATTATTCAAGTTAGTATGGGATATCATTGGGTCAGAATTCGGTGGTAGACATCAACAATATGAATTGTTCTATAATGGAGCACCGTTCGTTACGAAAGGCTATTCGTTTAGAAATTATGGATATGACGAGCCAGTTAAAATGGTTGATAAATTTTTGGAAAGTTATTCTCTTCCCACTCATGTGGAGGAACTAGTTTAGGAAATATATCAGGATGGTGGTGAAAAAAATGAAGGTTGCATCAATACAATTAGAGATTCAAGATAATGAATCTAAAAACGCTCGTATTAATCGTGTAGAATCAATGATTGATCAATTAAAAGGACAAGATTTAATTGTTCTGCCTGAAACATGGGCAACCGGGTACTTTGCATTTGATCGATATGTTGATGAATCAGAAGAGATAAATGGGGATTTTGTACAACGATTCTCATCAAAGGCAAAAGAAATTCGTTCATATATATTTGCTGGTAGTTTCATAGAAAGAAATAATGGAAAATTCTACAATACTAGTGTTCTGTTTTCTCCTGAAGGTACATTGATAGGTACCTATAGAAAAATGCATTTATTCCGTTATGGTTCACAAGAGGGGAAAATATTAACAAGAGGCAATGAAACAACAGTAGTAGATACGGACTTTGGTAAAGTAGGATTATCCACTTGCTATGATTTGCGCTTTCCTGAATTGTATCGTGCAGAAGTAGATTTAGGAGCCGAATTACTTCTTGTTACATCAGCTTGGCCACATGCAAGACTAGAACACTGGAAAATATTCAATTCTGCCCGAGCATTGGAAAACCAATGTTTCTTGATTTCGAGTAACTGTGTTGGCAATACTCATGGCGTCCTTTTAGGTGGTCACAGTCAAGTGGTTGATCCATGGGGAATTGTTGTGGCTAGCGGTGGAGATGAAGAAACAATTGTAAAAACAGAAATTGACCCATCTCAAATTGCTCAAATTCGCGAAACATTTCCTAATTTAAAGCATCGAGTTTTAAATAGACAGGAGGAATTAATTTAATGGATATTAACGTGTCTGGAAAAAGTATTTGTGCAACTCCTAAACGATTGCTTATTGCCGGCTATACTGGAAAAGATCAAGAAGCTGTAAAAAAACATATTGATGAATTAAAGGAGATTGGTGTGCCAGCCCCGCCACAAGTTCCGATGATTTACGATCTTTCAACAAATCTTATTACAACAAGTCCTTCTATTTCTGTTGTTCAAGAGAGTAGCAGTGGAGAAGCGGAAGTAATTATTATTAATGTTAAAGGGAAATGGTATGTGGGGCTTGGAAGTGATCATACAGATCGTGAACTTGAAACAGTATCCATTCAGAAATCCAAACAAGTTTGCAGCAAGCCTATTTCATCGCAATTTTGGTCTTTAGATGACATAGAAGGGCGGTGGGATGAGATTGAAATGAGAAGTTGGATGATTGTTGATGGAGTTAAAAAAGAATACCAAACAGGAACACTCGGAGAATTCCTACATCCAAAAGAGCTGCTTAATATTATAGAAGAACGCGGATATTACAGTGAAGATATGATTGTATTCTGCGGAACATTGCCTATAGTGTCGGGTGGGTTTATTTACGGTGAAGGATTTTGTGCAGAATTATATGATCGCGTAACTAACAGTAAAATCCAATTAGATTATCAGGTTCACATATTGGCCGATGCGGAGGTAGTATAAAATGGGTAATTCAGAAATAGAAATTGTTATGAAACCAGAACGTGAATTTGTTGATTATAAAACGTTTAAGGCAGTTCCTTCAAAAACAGTAGAAGGATCAGCTCAGCGAGTTATCGCACAGATTCCAGGTACTGAGGTAGCAACTCGCATTCTTGAACTGGGGGTAGGGACTGATACCTCTCCAGATGGCGTGCAAATTCATGACTTTTGGGAAGAATTGTACATTATTGAAGGTTCTTTAATCGACCTTCGTCTGAATGAGGAATTTACAGCGGGAATGGTTGCATGTCGTCCCCCTGGTATGGAGCATGGACCATGGAAATCACCAAATGGCTGCAAAATTTTTGAGGTACGTTATTACGCAGATCAGGAAAAACAAGAACATGAATTTGTCGATTATAAAACGTTTGAGTCCGTTCCTTCAAAAACGGTAGAAGGTTCATCGCAACGAATTATTGCACAAATTCCAGGTACTGAAGTAGCGACTCGTATTCTGGAACTAGGAGCAGGAACTGATACCTCTCCAGATGGTATACAAATTCATGATTTTTGGGAGGAATTGTATATTATTGAAGGGTCGCTAATCGACTTGCGTTTGAACGAGGAGTTTACAGCGGGAATGGTTGCATGTCGTCCTCCAGGTATGGAGCATGGACCATGGAAATCACCAAATGGCTGCAAAATTTTTGAAGTTCGTTATTACTCCAAAGATCAATAAACAAGCAAGGGATTGGGATTAATAGAAGCGGATATTTTAGATGAGGTGATGAATCTCATCTAAAAAGGCCTCTGGTTTATAAAACGAGAAATCCGTAATTTTTTTAAGATTTTTATTACTGCTTAATGTATACAGAACACTGTATTCAATAAGGTGAGAGTTTCTAATTATAGTGATCATAGATTATCTCTTTATTAGTTTTATAACCGATTAACTTGTAAGGAAGGTGAAGCAAAGTGGAAATTTTACATTTAACACATCCGTTGAATGAGCAGTTTGGAATTCAAGAACCTCATGTGATGGCTTTAGGATTTTTCGATGGTGTTCATATAGGACATCAATATTTATTACAGCAAGCAAAGAAAATCGCCAACAATCGAAATTTAAAGTTATCTGTTATGACCTTTGATCCTCATCCTAGTGAGATTATCAAAAGTGAAACAGATAGAAAGTATTTAACCCCATTGTCTTCCAAACTTGAAGAAATGTCTAAATTTGGTGTAGATAAAGTTTTTGTCATAAATTTTACCTTTCCCTTTGCTTCACTTTCTGCAAGTGAATTTATTGACCAATATATTTTATCACTTAATGCTGTCCATATAGTCGTAGGTTTTGACTTCAATTTTGGTTATAAAGCGCAGGGCAATGTGGATTATTTAAAAAATGCCAGCAAAAACAACCCATTTGAAGTTACTGTAATCTCTAAAAGACTAATGAATGGCCATAAGATAAGTTCTACTTTAATTAGAAATTTAGTAAGTAATGGAGATGTTCACCTCATACCGTTTTACTTGGGAAAACAGTATGAAATCAAGGGTTATGTTCATTCTTCAATGGATTTTACACCAAAAAAGCTGAATAATATTGGATTATATATTCAAGGGAAGTATATTTTACCAAAAGGTGGTTTGTATAACGTAGAAATAACAAATGGATGTAAAACTATACAAGGTTTTCTTAAGTACGATAGCACCCATGGAAGCGGATATGAACTGAGTAGTACTAAACTAGCGTGGTTGAATCTAGGAAACGAACAGGAAGTTTCTGTGAGGTTTCTAAACAGAGTAGCTTATATGGACACTATATCTATTTGAATTAAATTTTAAATTAAGCTGGATAAAAAAATATTTATGTTCTCTATTAACCAAAAACAAATAGATGGAGGAATTAATTAATGGGAAAAGAAAAGTCAACTGCAAGTTCCCGAAAAGTATTATTCGCTAGTTTAGTAGGCAGTACAATTGAATTTTACGATTTCTTTCTTTATGGTACCGTAGCTGCACTTGTTTTTAACAAATTGTTTTTCCCAAGTCATGATCCTTTTGTAAGTTTATTGCTTGCATATGCGTCTTTTGGGGTTACTTTCTTTATTCGTCCACTTGGAGGTCTGGTTTTTAGTCATATGGGCGATAAATTTGGCAGGAAAAATACTCTTGTCATTTCACTTCTTTTAATGGGAATTTCAACAGTCTGTATTGGATTGCTGCCAACATATAGTACGATTGGAATTTTAGCTCCGATTTTACTTGTGGTACTACGTCTTATTCAAGGGGTTGCTGTGGGTGGTGAATGGGGTGGAGCTGTTCTTTTAGCAGTTGAAAATGCACCGAAAGAAAAACGCGGATTTTACGGAAGTTTCCCTGCAATGGGAATCCCGCTTGGTATGTTACTTGGAACAATGGCTATTTCAATAGTGAGTTTACTTCCGGAAGAACAATTTTTATCCTGGGGATGGAGAATTCCTTTCTTACTAAGTGCAGTTTTAGTCGTTACCGGTTTATGGATTCGCCGTGGTATTGAAGAAACATCCGCATTTACTGAAGAAAAACAAAAAGGTAATGTGGTAAAAGTTCCTTTAATTGAAACACTGCGATATCATTGGAAAGCTGTTTTAATTTCACTAGGGGCAAAATGTGTAGAAGTGGGACCATTCTATGTTTTCACAACATTTTTTATCTCTTATGCTACAACTAACATTGGGTTCTCGAGAACTACAGCATTAAACATCATTACCATCGCAACCATTGTTACCACATTGTGCATTCCACTCATGGGTAAATTATCTGACTTAGTGGGGCGCAAACGAGTTTTTATGATGGGTGCAGCCGGGATTGCCCTATTCTCTTTCCCGTACTATTATTTATTATCAACAAAGTCAATATTTTGGGCATACGCTGTTTCGATTATTGGGTTGGGCATTCTTTGGTCCGCCATTGCAAGCATAATCGGGACAATGTTCACTGAAATGTTTAGTACAAATGTTGGGTATACGGGAATAACACTTGGTTATCAGGCGGGATCAGCATTGTTTGGAGGAACTGCGCCAATGATAGCGACAGTTTTACTAAGTGCCTACAATAATTCCTGGGTTCCTCTAGCTATTTTTATTGCCATTCTTTCAGTGATTTCATTTTTCTCAGTTACATTCATACGGAAAGCTAAAACTCAGGTGGTGGAAACCTTTACGGATCATCCGTTGCCTCAGGAAGAAGTGGTTGTTAAATAACATAGGTTTGAAAGAAAATCGTTCTTAAATATCTGAATATTGAAAAATATAACTTTCAGATTAAGAGAGTGGACAGAAAGAAGAGATATAAATAAGCAATGACAGTTACCAGTTACATTGCTAAATTCGTGACTTTTTATAAGTATTTCAATATATAT
>DAMDNS010000164.1:0-6133 GCA_032083605.1 Ureibacillus sp. | reverse complement strand
TATGAGAACGGGCCACATGTTACGATTCCCGAAAGAATGATTCTGCCGATTTATAAGGGAGCTACGTATGGGAAATTTATGACTTCAATGGGGTTGCGGCTATATGATTTTCTTGCAGGAGTAGTAGGAAATGAAAGGAAGAAAATGCTAAACGAAAAAGATACCTTAGAAAGAGAGCCACTCCTAAAGGATAAGGGATTAGTTGGGGCTGGTGACTATGTTGAATATAGAACGGACGATTCAAGGCTGACGATGGAAGTTATCAAACAAGCAAACCATTATGGTGCAACAGCCATAAATTATACCAAGGTTGACAGTTTCATTTATGAGAATGGGAATATAGTGGGTGTTCAAGTCATCGATCAAACTAGCGGAAAGGAATATAAAGTTTTTGGAGATGTGGTTGT
The DNA here is from genome assembly GCA_032083605.1 of Ureibacillus sp. Taxonomy (GTDB): domain Bacteria; phylum Bacillota; class Bacilli; order Bacillales_A; family Planococcaceae; genus Ureibacillus. Next base: position 5,726 of record DAMDNS010000164.1, on the reverse strand, counting down.
GAATGCATGCGGGCCTTGGGTTGATCTACTACGGGAAAAAGATCAATCCAAAAAAGGGAAAAAGATACAACATACAAAAGGGGTTCATCTTGTAATTGACCAGAAACATTTCCCATTAAAGCAATCTATCTATTTTGACACTCCTGATGGAAGAATGCTATTAGCAATTCCAAGGGAAGGCAAAACCTATATCGGCACGACTGATACAAAATATGAAGCAGCTTTAGAGAACCCTAAAACGACAAATGATGATATTGAATACATCTTAAATGCGATGAACGAAATGTTTCCAAGTATTCATCTAGCAAATGAGCATATTGAGTCGAGCTGGGTAGGAATCCGGCCATTAATCTATGAAGAGGAAAAGGGGATGTCTGAGATTTCCAGGAAAGATGAAATCTGGCATTCTGATTCTGGTTTAATTACCATTGCGGGTGGGAAATTAACCGGATATCGTAAAATGGCCGAAATGGCTGTCAATGATGTGATATCTAAAATTAAGGAAATTAATCCGAACGCTTCTTATCGATCCTGCGTAACAAAAAAACTACCTATTTCAGGGGGAGATGTTGGCGGGTCAAAAGGGTTTCCAGAATTTAAGATTGAAATGATAAAGAAAGGGATAGAACTTGGACTTGCTGAAAAACAGGCAGCCATGCTCGTAAATCGATATGGATCCAATGTTGAAAAGGTATTTAGCAAAGTGGAGGACAATGAAGGTCGCTCAAGCGTATATAAATTACCAATCGTTTTATATGCAATGCTTCAATATAGCATAGAAGAGGAAATGGTAGTGAAACCGACAGACTTTTTTGTTAGGCGCACCGGTTATTTGTTGTTTGATATTGAGGTTGTCATGAAAAATAAGGAAGCCCTGATCGCTTACATGGGCGAAGTATTTCAGTGGAGTGCTCAAACTAAAAAAGAATACGAAAATGAGTTAAATGAACTGATCAATGATTCCGTATATCCAAATATTGTTATGAAACAAAATGTCATTTCAAATATAGAAGCGTGCGAAGAACAATTAAAAATTTATTGACAATTTGATGGTTTAAGGATACTATTAAATTATACTATTAATACTGAAATTTCTGAATATTACAAAGAGTCGGTCAGAGACTAAGAGAGACCAATCTTAATGCAGTTAAACTCATATCTAGTTATGTGTTTAATTTGTATTAAGGTTGGTCTTTTCGTATTCAGAAAAAGAAAGGGGAGATTTTGAATGAAACACACAGGTCATGCAGTAGCAAAAATGTTTAAGGATTTTGGAGTGGAATATATTTTTGGAATGCCTGGTTTACAAAATTACTCATTATATGATGGAATTCAAGCTCTTGGACCGGACCTTCGCCATATTCTTGTAAGAGATGAACGAAGTGCGGGTTTTGCAGCAGATGCATACGCACGACTTACCGGTAAAGTAGGAGTTTGTGATGCATTTGCGGGGCCTGGATCGACCAAGTTTTTAGATGCATTAGGCGAAGCTTTGAATAATAGTATTCCTCTTGTCGCCATTGTTGGGGACGCCCCGAGGGATTTAGAAGCTTTGAAAGAATTGGGAGTCGTTTCTCAGGGGATTGATCAAGCAGGTTATTTAAAACCAGTCACCAAAGCGGTTTACACTGTTCCTACTAAAGTTGCCCTTCCACATTTAATAAGATCTGCTTTTCGTACAGCTACATCCAATCGCCCTGGACCTGTGGCCATTATTATCCCACAAGATATCATAGATTCTCCTTGGGAAGAAGGGGATGAGGCATTGGCGGTTGATTCTAACTATCAATCCGTGCCATCTCATCGAATACGACCTGCTAGCACAGAGTTGCAGGAGGCTGTTGAAATAATTACAGCGAGCGAGAAGCCAGTTATTATTGCGGGGGGAGGAGTAATGTTATCTAAAGCTGAAGCTGCCCTTGCCGAGTTTGCTCATAAAATAAATGCATCCGTAGTAACAAGTTTAACTGGAAAGGGAGCCTTTTCCGATGAAGATCCTTTAAGTGCAGGTGTTCTTTGCCCGTTAGGTCCTGCTTCAGCAGAAGATATTACTCGGAGTTCAGACTGTGTAATATTGGTTGGAACGAAGTGTTCTCAAAATACAACATTAAATTGGTCCATTCCAAGTAAAGAGCAAGTAACGATTCATATCGATATTGATTCATGTCAGCTAGGAAGGACTTTCCGTCCTGCAAAATGCCTGCAAGGAGATGCTAGTGCAACGCTTGAAGCTTTAACTGAATTTCTTCCGATTCAACCCGAGAGAAATGCGTGGTTAAAAGAAATTAAGGAAAAGAAAGATAAAGAAAAAGAAACGAAGCAGAAAGTGTTATCTACTGAAGAGGGTGTGATTAAACCTCAGGCTGTTATGACCGAATTAGCAAAATTGATTCAGCCTAAAGACATTGTGATATCTGATGCCTCTTTTTCTGCAGGGTGGATTTCCACGTATCTTCCATGTAAAGAACCAGGCAGGAAATTTTTATTTGCCAGAGGACTTGGAAGTATGGGATATGCACTTCCAGCTTCGATTGGAGCATCATGCATAAAGGAACCTGATTCTAGGGTAATCACGGTAAATGGGGATGCAAGTTTTTGTTTTGGTATTAGTGAATTAGCAACTTTAAATCATTTTAACTTAAAGGCGACACATATCATTTTGAATAATGGTTCCTTAGGTTGGGTGAAATATATACAAAAAATGCATTACGGAAGCCGTTTTATGTCATCTGATGTTCCGAACATCGACTTTGCTGCTGTTGCAAAGGGATTTGGTTGTATTGGAATTACAGTAGAGAATCTAGAGGAGTTGCCTGAAGCGCTTGAGAGAGCACTGGATTCTGATGTTCCAGCGGTATTAGATATTCGGTGCGCCCTTTGGGAGACCCCGATTCGTAGCTATGAAAATAAGGTGAAAAGTGAGAACTTAAAGGATGAACCACCAGGTGCAAAATATACAATGAAACCTTGGTTTGAAAGTCCAAAAGAATATCTTAAATATACGAATAATTAAGGTTCCTATAATTTTGGGAAGAAAAATATAAGAAATCATTAGCCCTCGTTCTAAGATGAACAAGGGCTTTTTTGTCTATTACTAGTAGATATTTTACTACCAATGCTATTAACAAGTGATTTTTTACATAAATAAAGGTCGAATAATTCTTGTATGTTGTTTTGCTACACAATTATATTACCGAAGTCTTTTTTATGTTGAATGTAAGTTGAAAAAAATTTCATACAACAAAAAAAGTAGGGTATAACAGGGGTTCAATTCATTTTTGTTACAAATGGATGATGAATCTCGCTCGTCGTTCTGGTCATATCCAATCAAACTATGTTCATTTATTCAGCAAGGTTGTAAAAACAATTGATCCAATTGATAGTCGAAATTGCAAATCTTTCGTAAGATTAGTTGCCGTCGAACATGCAACAACTATAATAATTACTGAATCAATAGAAATCACTGTTTATGATTATCGCAAGATACCAAAATCGTTTAGATTGAAAACACAAGTTGGCTTTAAATGGTGAGTTAAAACCCATAACCAAGTAAGACATTGGTAACCTAGCAATAGGAATTAAGGACGTACTGAGTAAGGAGCTATGGCACGACGATAGCCAAGTTATTGAATTGGTTGCTCGTAAGTGGTTTAGCGATAGTGCAAAAGGTATGGTGACAATTGAATGGGCGTCCATAAATAAACCAAAACGCATACTTGCTTGCAATCGACAAAAATTATTATGGGAAATCCATTGCTGTGAATGTTAGAATCGTAATAAAAGAATGCTGCAAAATTTTATGAAGGTTTGTGGTATCTATGATGAGTTTAAAAAACGGGTTAGTGTTTGATTCGGCGATAACAAGACAAGAAAAAGAAAAGGTATAAGAAGTAGGTATAGTCTCTTTCAATATTTAATTGTTTTCTAGTATTTGTATGGTCTCATTCATTGCAGCAATTAGTCGTTCCTTATTTCGAGGATGATTATATCCACTTGGAGCACAAGCGAAACAAATATCTTTTCCACTTTCTATCTCATAAGTCCAATCGTGATACGGAATAGAAAAATTGTATGTATTTTCATGGAGATATTTCGAAACAAACATTGAAACTTCACCATTTCTTTTATATGGATGCTCGATTATTACTTTTAAGGATGAGATTACTTCAATTTTATTAACTTTTTTAATCATTATATATAAGACTCCTTTTGAGAAATTGAAACTTTGCATTCTTAATAGTTCTAATAGCGTGGGTATATTGTACCAATTAGAGATAATTATTCAACCCAAAATAAAGTATTTCTAAAATTAAAAGTATTTTTAAAACACGCTTTTATCGAATAATTGAGATCATTGAAAATCCTGATCTTTTGAAAAAGGTTAATTATGAGGGAATAAAAAAATAAAACAAAAAATCGAAATAAAGCTGGTTTTAATAAGGGAATTTTTCGCGGAGTTGACCTTAGGAGGGGCTAAACAGAATATTGAAATTATAGGCTCGAATAAGATATTGTATTCGAGATTTTTAAGTTGAAAAATCCGCTATAAATTGATAAAAACAATGTATAATTTTTTAAAAGCTAGTTTTTATCAATTCCCCATTAATCGTTAAAGTAGAATAGAAAGGAGAGTCTTTCAGATTTGAATTATAAAAGTAAATTTATTCATCTAATCGGAGCGATAATTTGTTTTGTTTTATTTGTAATAGGCATGATTTTTTCTGAGCGGATTGCCTCATTGATGGTAGTGGGGATAATTGGATTGTCAGGTTTTTCTTATTTTGCCTTTAGAGTTGTGTTGAGCATGATGGATTCCAGTACAAGTGACTAAGTAAATGAAAACCCGAATACGATAGAGTATTCGAGTTATTATAATGATTTTAAATGATGTTTTGAAACACTAGGAATCTCTTATTCGCTGGCTTTTCTTTTATCTACTAATTAATGTGCCAGCATCTCATGGGCAATCGTATGTCCGTCCATTGAAGAAGGATAGTAGGTTGGCCAGTTTAGGACTTCTTCAAGTAAGGCTGTCCGATCGTCGCCCCAATATAAATGGAAGTGACCAGATTTTTCTGGGGAGATGATATGATCGCTGAATTGAATATAAGCAGGTACACCTTCTTCATTTCCTATGTTCTTGAAAATGTAGCGAACGCCTCGGTTGCCTTTCTCATAGGTTAAAATTTCATAACCGTCGTACGCATATTCTCCTTTGTGAGCATGTCCGTTTTCATAAAAGGTTACATAATTTCCTTCAATGACAATGCGGTCTGTCGTCGTTTTGTAGCCAACCTCATAATACGCTTTAAAATCTTCTGCTGTTTGTGTTTCATCCTGCTCGGCTTTATGTTCAAACACTTCATCCAGTGTTCCGTCTTGTAGATATGGATAGACAGATTGCCAATCTCCAGCCCAATCACTTAGGTCGCGGTCCTTAACTTGTTCATCATCAAAATATCCTGCATCAATATCCTTTGCATCTTCATCCTGTGAATGATGATGGTTATGTACATGTTCTTCACTTTGATGGCTTTCTTCGATTGGCTCATCAGTTGGTTCAGTTGAAGTGTCCTTTAATTCTTCTTCCGCACAACCAACCAACATTGCACTCACTGCTAAAATACTTACCCATTTTGCTTTTACTTTCATAATTCTTCTTCCTTGTCATAAATAGTAATAGTTACGATTTATGATTATACATACGCAAATTCTATATGTCAATA